>JANLTF010000180.1:0-3539 GCA_031362825.1 Acidobacteriota bacterium
CTCGGCCGGTTCGCTCGCCCGTTGTTTTACAAATCCCCACATCGTGCCCGTCGAATTGAGATTAATGCCTGTGATGACGGCATCGCCTGTTTGCTCCTCCGTGATCGTCGCCGAACCAACATTAGCCGAATAGAGCGACGTGCCAGTTCCTTTCCCTTCGTTAAAAAAAACTTTACTGCCATCCATCGACCAACCGATAATGCCGGGCTGCCCGTCATGCGAGAGTGGCATTACCTTCGCCGTTCCGCCGCTGGCAGGGATCACGTTGATACGGTTGCTCTGGGCCCAATGAACCGGACCGTCGCTCGCTGAAAAGGCGATCCATTTTCCGTCCGGCGAGTAGCTAGCATTAGTTTCGGCTGCGGTCGTTGCAGCTAGCGGCGTGACCGCAGCACTCGCCACATCGACAACGGAAAGATCCGAGGTCGGCCAGAAATCGGCACGCGGGTCGCTGACGTGACTGAAAACAATTTTCGCTCCGTCCGGCGACCAGTCAAAACCGCTGACGCTGCGGTTGTCAGAGGTCAGCTTGCGCGATTCGCGTTTCCCGCTCGCGTCTTTTGCCACCGGCATTACATAGAGCCGTGCGAGTTTAATATTCTCGTCAACAAATCGAAAATCGTTCTTCGCCTTGTCATTTTTATCTTCGTCGTCAGATTTGGCGTCCGTCATCATGAACGCGATCATTTTCCCGTCATGCGACCAGTCAAAATCCGTCACGCCTGATTTCACGTCAGTCACCATCTCGGCCTCGCCGCCGCTGACGCGGAGGAGATAGAGATTGCTCTTGTTGTCCTTGCGCGTCGAGGTAAACGCGATCCATTTGCCGTCCGGCGACCATTTCGGATTGGTCGAAGACTTGTCGGCAAATGTGAGCTGTGTATTCTCTTTGCCATCTGTCGAAGCTAGCCAGATCTGCGTCAAGTATTCGCTTTTATCCGCGGTCATCACCTCGCTAACGACTGTGTAAACAACCTTCGAGCCGTCCGGCGAAACACGCGGTGTGCCAAACGCTTTCACCTTCAACTGCGTCTCTGGCGTCCACACAGTGGTCGGCGTTTGCGCGACGGAACCTATAACAAAACCGGCGAAAACAAAGAGAACGAGCGCGATATTTCTCATTTCAACAATCTCCGATGACCTTTTCTAAAGTAAATTTCCACACCATTCTACTCTGACTCTCGTCAAAAATGTAAACGCCGTTCGTGATTCGCCAATGGCCGAGAAATTCCCAACGGCCGGGAGCAAGTTTGTTGAATAGCGGCACGGCGATCTCAGTATCGACCGCATCTAGCAAAGCGCGGTTTGCCGCATCCAATTTTTGATCGCCGCGTCGCCCCGAGCCGGTGTAATGGATGATGTCCGGCGAGTCGCCGTGGAAATCCGGATAGCACGGATTGATCCTGCCAAAATCCGTCAGTAGCGAGATCAGCCGACCGTTGCGCTGGTAAATACCATTTCGGACGCGATGAGTTTCGCTGACCTGATCCCACGAATAGATCGAGCCTGGTTCATACTCAACGATATTGCTGGTCATTTTGTACTAAGATGGCAAGCCGACTTTTCGGACCAGTTCTGCAAATCGCGGTTCCGAGCGTATTTCGCTAAAATTCGGTTCGATCATCAGATACTGCATTTGCGAATCACGTTCGGCAAAGCCGCGTTCGAGAGCGGCGAGAGCCTTGCCTTTTTCGCCGAGCCCGACGTATAAAATCGCCAATTCCACGGGCGATACATACTCGCCGCCCTTTTCAAGCCGTCGAAGGATCGCTCTCGATTCACTGATTCCGCCCGCCTTTGCGAATGCGTATCCGAGATAACAATTGACACCGGTGTGTTCTCCATTGAGACGTATCATCTCTTTGAAATCGGAGATAGCCTCCGTGTAGTTTCCTGTTGCGGTTCGGGCCAAGCCTCGGCCGTAATAGGCTCCGCCGTACTCAGGCACCAGGTCGATCCCGTTAGAATACTGTTCGAGTGCCTCGTCGTAACGCTGTGCAAAGTAAAGAACGTACGCGATGTTGAGATTGATGCCCTTTTTTAGCGGATCCAGATCGCGAGCCTGCTTGATTTCAACAAACGCCTGTTCGTGCTTCCCTTGCGTACTGAGAAAATACGCATAGCCAAAATGCACCGACGCGAGATTCGCGTTTAGTTCTAACGCTTTCTTAAATTCATTTTCGGCTCCTGTCCAATCCCATGCAAATTGTCTGACCGTCGCTGATGCGAGATGAGCCTCGGCAAGGTCGCCGTTTAGCTCCTGTGCACGACGGGCGGCAATTTCGGCGCGTTCCATGCTTCCTTTCGGAGTCTCAAATCCATAGGCTCCTAGGTAGAGATATGCGCTGGCCATCGCCGCGTGAGCCAGAGCATAGTTCGGGTCGATCGCGAGTGCCTGTTCGTAATATTCGATCGCCTTTTTCGCCCCTTCTTCCGTACTTATGGAATGTGAGTACCGCCCTTTCAACAGCAGTTCGTACGCTTGCGGATCTGATTGAGCAACTTGTTGCTCGACGTTCTTTGGCAGCAGGTTTAGATTTACGCCGATCTGTCGCACGATATCTCTCTGGACTTGTTCGAGTTCCGATCGTCGCCGGACGTATTTTCCGCCCCAAATTTGTGAATTATCACTCGCATTAACGAGTTCAGCGGCTACCTGCAGCGTGTCATCCTGTTTTGAGACCTTGCCCGTCAGTATCGCCTCAACACCCAATTCCCGAGCAACTTGTTGGATATCGATGTTCTGGCCTTTGTACTTAAAAGAAGATCCGCGGGCGATAACCTTGACGTTCTTGAGCTGAGAAAGCTCGTTGATCAGGGCTTCGCTCATGCCATCGGACAGGAATTCGGCGTTTGGGTCGCCGCTGGTATTTTCAAACGGCAGCACCGCGATCGATTTTACCGATCTGGGCACCGAATTCATATAAACAAAGCCGGCGTACGACAGCAACGCTATCAAGATGGCCGCGACCCCGATCGCGGGCATCCAGTGTTTCCTTGCTATTCCATTAACCTGATCAGCACTTTGGGCATTTGGAAGCGACTGCGTCGTGGTTTCTAAACTCGAAGCTGCGGCCCGATCTCCACCGATTTCCCGAAGATGTCTGAGGAGATCATCCACACTTTGATAGCGCTCATCCGGATCTTTAGCGAGCGTTTTTGAGATCAGATCTCGAACGGCAATGCGAATGCTATCAACTATCAGAATCGGCGACCCGTCCAATAACGAAGCCCGAAGTCGGTCCGGCGAATCTCCGATAAATGGCTTTTGGCCCGAGAACATCTCATACATAACGATGCCGAGACTCCAAATATCGCTGCGAGCATCGGTCATTTTGCCGGCGGCTTGCTCCGGCGACATATAGGCGAGCGTTCCCATTACCAGGCCCGGAGCCGATAATTGCGGATCATTCCGATTCGTCGGCAATGTGCCTTCGGCCTCGATCCTTGCCGTTCCGGCGATCTTCGCCAAGCCAAAATCTAGGACCTTGACCAGCTTATCTCCGCGAAGCATTATGTTCTCCGGCTTTATGTCGCGA
>JANLTF010000210.1:0-4488 GCA_031362825.1 Acidobacteriota bacterium
TTATGGCTTTTTGCCTGCCCGACGGCATATTCGAGGCTCGACGACGAGGTCGAAATGTTTTGAGTCCCGCCTTTAGGCGGCTCCTCTCGCGTATCACCCAAGAAGCCGCCTGAAGGCGGGACTCCAAGCATCGCCGTCCCATTTTCTGCGGCTGCATTTGCCGTCTCGCGGTTTGGAACGACCGAACGTTCCAGTTCTCCCTGGATATCTAATTCACGCCGCAGATTCTTGAGGTCGATGAGCAGATCGCGGGCCGATTGGTAACGCATATCGACATCTTTTGTCAGCGATTTGCGGACGATACGCTGTAATTCTCCCGTAACGTTTTCTAGCTGGAGCGGCTCTTTTTCGAGGATCGAGACGATCGTGTGATTGACCGTTTCGCCTGAGAACGGCACTTTGCCGGCGAGCATTTCATACAAAACGATGCCCAGGCTCCAGATGTCGGTGCGAGCGTCTGTCGGATTTCCCCGAGCCTGTTCGGGAGACATGTAGGCGACCGTTCCCATCACCATTCCGGGCGTGGTATTGACCTGCACACGAGTCGCATCCTCACCACCCGCTGACGCAGGTGCTTCTGATAACTTTGCAAGGCCAAAATCCAGCACCTTGGCATATCCATCCTTGCGGATCATTATATTTTCGGGCTTTATGTCGCGGTGGACGATACCAGCCTGATGCGCTGCGGAAAGAGCCTCGGCTGTTTGAACGCCGATCTTGAGTATCTGGTTGAGCTGAAGCGATTCCTTTGGCGACAGATGCTCGCGCAATGTCCTGCCCTCGATCAACTCCGTGACGATATAGTTTGTATCGTCGGTCTCGCCGATCTCGTAAACCGTCAGGATATTAGGATGATTGAGCGCAGACGCGGCCTTGGCTTCCTGGATAAACCGATTCAGTTTGTCCGCATCCTTGCTAAATTCCTGATTCAGGAACTTGATCGCTACCTTGCGGTCGAGCTTCGTGTCCTGAGCAAGAAACACCTCGCCCATGCCGCCCGCTCCGATCTTTGAGACGATGCGGTAATGCGAGATCATTGAATTAGCTCCGAGGGCTTCGCTCATACATCGTCACTATAGGGGAATTTTGACACTTTAAAATATTGAGATTGACGTTGAATCGTAGTTCAAATTATGCCGAAAAGTCAATGTAATTAGTAAGTTGGCGAAACGCGTCGATGGCAGTTTAGAACACAAAAAAAAGCACCGGAATCTGAGATTCCGGCGCCTAGATCTTTGAGGGAAAGCTGATATTACAGCTTAAACCCGCCGCGCGTCAATAGTTGTTCGAAGCCAGTTTTGTCGACGGCTTTGATGTAGGCGTCCATTGGTTCGACGAGGCCGTTTTTGACGTGTTCGAAGAGGGCGTCGTTGAGCATGACCATGCCGTGGGTTTTGCCTGTTTGCATCGCCGACGGGATCTGGAACGTTTTGCCTTCGCGGATCAGGTTGCTGATCGCGGGCGTGATGATCAGGATCTCGAGAGCTGCGACGCGGCCTCCGCCTATTTTCGGAAGCAGCGTTTGAGCGATAACGCCTTTGAGCGATTCCGAAAGCATTACGCGGATCTGTTCCTGGCGGTCGGCAGGGAACTGGTCAATGATGCGGTCGATCGTCGAAGGAGCGGTCGTCGTATGCAGCGTGCCAAAGACCAAGTGGCCCGTTTCGGCGGTCTCGATGGCGATCGAGATCGTTTCGAGATCACGCATTTCGCCGACGAGCAGAATGTCGGGATCTTCTCTCAATGCAGCACGCAGAGCGTCTTTGAAACTGTCGGTGTGGTTGTGAACCTCACGCTGATTGACCAGACACTTCTGATTCTCGTGCGTAAATTCGATCGGGTCCTCGATCGTGATGATGTGGTCTTCGCGGTTCTTGTTGATCGAATCGACCATCGCACACAGCGTCGTCGATTTGCCCGAACCGGTCGGCCCCGTTACAACGACCAAGCCCTTAGAAAGGCAAGTCAGATCCATTATCGCTTTAGACAAGCCAAGCTGTTCGGCCGTCAGGATCTTGGTCGGAATGATGCGGAACACGGCGCCCATGCCTTTGCGGTCCATAAAGACATTGCAGCGAAAACGTGCGAGATTTGGGATCTCGTAGGCAAAATCGGTGTCGTTGCGCAATGAAAATTCTTCCTGATTCTTCCCCGGCATGATCGAGTTCAGCAGATCGCGCATCACCGGAGCAGTAAGTGCCATTTCGCCTTCCTGCAAATTCTTCATCTTGCCGTCCTTACGGATCATCGGCGGAACGCTCACCGAAAGGTGCAGGTCTGACGCACCGAGATCGGCCATTTGCTGAAATAGAGCATCCATCTTCGCACGCATCGGAGCGTTTGCGGCAACCGGTACAAACGCGGCCTCCACTGGCACCGCCATCTTAGCAGGCGGCGGAACGGCGGTTACGGGCGGAACATAGGTCTGCTGCGGAACGTAGGTTTCTTGCGGCTGGATATATTCTTGCATTGACGGTTCGTACGAGGGTTGTGCCGTTTCGACAACCGGTATCGGCACAAAGGCCTCGGTAGGCGGAACATAAGGACTGTCGCTAAAATCGTCGCGGCGTCCCGGCGGTTCGTAGGTCGAACTGTCCGAGAAAACGGTTTGGTACGAAGGGTCGTTTGCCGAAATGACCTCGACCGAAGAATCAGCCGAAGGCGTGTATTCGGCGGCCATTTCTTTGTGGTCGGTGAGCAGATCTTCGAGTGACGACTGTGCCTGAATCCCGGCGTTGAATTCGATGCCTGCGGACGCACTTTCAAAAACGTACTCACTCAATGCGGGAGACGGAGACGATGCAACGGCCGTTTCGGCGACTGGCCCGGATATCGGCGTCCCGAGTTCGGCCTGAAATGCCGGCGGACGCTCAGGCAGCGGCTGGCTGACTCGGATCGATTCTGACGAATCACCGAGCATCGGACGGATCGTGACGTTAAATCCTGCGGGCGATTTTTGCACGACAAAATTAAAATTGCCCAGATTATGCGGATGTACAAACTCGACCTCCGAGCTGTGCGGCAACGCCGATTTTACGTCCATCGGTATCAGCGGAAATACCATCATGCTGATCTGCGTGCCGAGCATCGGAACGCTGCCGAGCTCGGTCGTCCGGTTTTCCGAGACGAGATACGGGTTGCGTTCGGGTTCTAGATGCAGTTCGTCGCTGCACGAAGAGAGTAATGTCTGTAGGTATTCGTTGAGTTTTTCCATACCGGTGCCGTTTGGTAGATCTGGTTATGAGAGCGTTGAAATTGGTGGATTTTGACGAGCGCAATTATCGCTCATTCAAAGATTAACACAGTTAAACTCTGTTTGTCACGTATTTTGTGGAAAATGGTCAGACTGTTATGGACTCGCGGTATTCGCCCCAGACGGCGCGGAGGGCGTTGCTGATCTCGCCGACCGTGACCTGAGATTCGACCGCCGTAAGAATGTGGGGCATGAGGTTTTCACTGCCGGTGGCGGCTTCGGAGATGCGCGTTATCGCGTCGCGGGCGTCTACGGCGTTGCGTTTGGCTCTAACTGCCTGCAAACGCTCGACTTGTTCGCGTTCGATCTTTTCATCGACCCTGAGGATGGGAATTGGAACTTCTTCGTCCGAATGGAATTTATTTACACCGACGACGATCGCATCTTCTCGTTCGACAGCCTTTTGATAATCGAACGCCGCGTCCTGAATTTCGTTCTGGACATAGCCCGTTTCGATCGCCCGCAACATGCCGCCCATTGCGTCAATTTTCTCGATGTAGTCAACTGCGATCTGTTCGAGTTTTGTCGTAAGTTCTTCTATTGCATAACTTCCGGCAAACGGATCGACCGTATCGGCAACGCCTGATTCGTATGCAATTACCTGCTGCGTCCGAAGAGCAACGCGGGCCGCCGATTCGGTCGGCAGGCTCAATGCCTCGTCCATCGAGTTGGTATGTAAACTCTGCGTTCCGCCCAACACGGCCGCGAGAGCCTGAATGGTCGTCCGCACAACATTGACCTCAGGCTGCTGCGCCGTGAGCGTGGAACCGGCGGTTTGCGTGTGAAAACGCAGCATCAGCGACTTCGGATCCTTCGCACCAAAACGGTCCCGCATTATCCTCGCCCACAGGCGGCGGGCGGCACGGAAGTTGGCGATCTCTTCGAGCAGATTGTTGTGCGAATTAAAGAAGAACGACAACCGCGGCGCAAATTGATCAACCTCGAGCCCAACATCGATCGCTGCCTGCACATAACAGATACCATCCGCGAGCGTAAAAGCTATTTCCTGTGCGGCGGTCGAACCGGCTTCGCGGATATGATAGCCGGAGATCGAGATCGTGTTCCAATTAGGCACTTCGGCAGCGCAGTAAGCAAACGTATCCGTGATAAGCCGCAACGAGGGCTTCGGCGGATAAATGTATGTCCCGCGTGCGATATATTCCTTTAAAATGTCGTTTTGGATAGTGCCCGAAACTTTATCAAAGCCAACACCTTGTTTTCGTGCAACCGCGAGA
>JANLTF010000219.1:0-3146 GCA_031362825.1 Acidobacteriota bacterium
GTGGCAGCAAATTCTCGGCAGCGTGAACGGCACGCTTTACAAAATCCAACGGCTTCGAGCCAAAGGCCAGATCGATCCGCCGCCGTGTGCCGAACAGATTGGTAACGACGGGAAACTCCGAGCCTTTCACGTTAGTAAACAGCAACGCCTTCCCTTCTTCATCTATCACGCGCCTGTGTATCTCGGCGATCTCCAGATACGGATCGACCTCAGCTGAGACCTCAACGATCTCGTTTTCACGCCGAAGCGAATCGATGAATGTTCGTAAATTCCTGTGCATAAGACAGTTTTGCCCACGAAAAGCACTAAAGGCACTAAAAACCGCAAAACTAAATCTACCAGTTTTCGTGCCTTACGTGTATTTCGTGAGCAATCAAATCCACTAATCTACTTTCGTAAATTTGCTTTGCTGAGATCGAGCTTTTCGGCCGGGATCACATCGACTTTCATTTTCGGAAAGCGCTTCGCCAGATCATCCTTAAAGACGGAATAGTCGCCCGCGATTATTATTACGCCGCCATTCAGATTCGTACCCGCAAATGATCTGATACTCGCTGCCGTGACACCATTGACCTTACGAACATAGGCATTCAATTCGGTCAGCGGAATTCCAAACGAATAGAGATCCGAGACAGCTCCCGCAAGGCCCGCCGTTGTTTCAAGATTAAGGCCGAACGTGCCGGTCAGCACTGATTTTCTCGGCGTCATTTCGGTGACGGCAACATTTGTCGACGATAGGCGTTTGATCTCGGCCAGGATCAGTTCTGCCACATGAGCGGCGGACTCATTCTTTGTCTGGGCACCGGTTGAGAAATTAGAATCCTCCGCACGCCAAGAGAAACTGCTTCCGGCACCATAGCTCAACCCGCGTTTAATGCGGATCTCTTGATTTAGCCTAGATGAATAGCCGCCTCCGAGAACGGAGTTGAGTACACTTGCAGTGTAATATTGAGTACCTTTCCGACCTGTCTTGACGAGTTTTGCTGCGTATGTGACCGACGCCTGGCCCGAATTTGGAAGGTCGATCACCAGTATCCGGCCCTTGTCCGGTGGCGGCGGGCCAATGTCGATACCACCATCATCAAACGGATTTCCCGGTCCGCTACCAACACCGCTAACGACGGCACCCTCGACAAAATGCATGTTTGCCATTCCCGCCGCATTTGCCGGCGAGATATCTCCCGCGAAGATGAGTACCGCTCTCGACCGGTCAAACATTGCGTTGTAATAGCGCTTAACATCGCTAACAGTAATTTTCGCGATCGTGTCGGCTGTGCCGCCGGCCGGATGTTCGAGAAACGCATACGTACTCGCCGCATAGCTGGTCAGCGACCCAGCCTGTTTCAGGCTGAATGTCAGGCTGTCGAGCGTCTGACTTTTTAATAGGTCGAGTTCCGCTTCGTCGAATTTCGGCTTTAGGATCACGTCGGCGAGGATATCCATGGCCGCATCGACCTTGTCCGAGGTCACGGTAACTGACACAAATGAGCTGTTCCATCCCGCACCGCTGTTTATCGAACCGCCTAGAAATTCTATCGCCTCGGCGATCTCCGTCGCGCTGCGGGTCGCAGTTCCTTTCGTCAGCATCGAGGCAGTGAGATTAGCAAGGCCAGCCTTATCGTTTGGCTCGGCACCGGCCCCATTTTTGACTAAAAAGCGTATTGTAACCATTGGTGTCGATGTTTTCTGGACCACGGCAACCGTCATTCCGTTCGACAGTTTCTTTTCAACGACTGCCGGGATTTTCGCGGATCTGGGAGCTGAAGGTTTCGGCTCAGTTACCTGTCCATAGGTTCCGAGCGCAAATGTAAAATGCAAAACGCAAAATGCCGCAAACGACCCAAAGGTTGTGAATCTTGAATTTTTCATTTCTATTTCTCTCCCTGATAGTGGATCACAACGCGGTTCGTATCGGTAAAATATTTTCTCATGACGCGTAGGACGTCGGCTGCCGTGACAGCCTGGAGCTCTTGAACTGACGTATTTACGGCCTTGGCGTCGTGCTGATACGCGATCGCACGCTCGATCGCGATGGCCTTGCTGTCGTTGTCCTCGCGGCCGCGAATCTCATCCGCGATGAGCTGATTTTTAGCTTTAGTAAGCTCTTTGTCCGTCACGCCCTTTTCTTGAATGAGCTTAAGTTCGGCGAGTAACGCTTTTTCGAGGGCATCGCCTGTCTTGCCTTCCGACGCGATCGCCAGAAAATAGAGTAGGCCGCCATCAACTCTATCATCCACGCCGAAGGATGCCTCTTGCGCGATCTGCTGCTTGTAGGTAAGACTCTGGTAAAGCCTCGAACTCTCGCCGCCTGAAAGAATTTTCTCGGCAATATTGAGGGCAGGAATATCGGCACTGTCCGATCTTGGTCCAAGATACGAGATCAGAACAGCGGGAAACGGTACATTTGGTGCGGTCTTTGTATAGCGCTTTTCCTCGGTTCGAGCCGGTTCAACTGCTGTGACGCGAGGAATGGAACCGCTTGGCTTCGCGATGCGTCCGAAATATTTGTCCGTCCAAGTGTCAAACTGCTTCTGGTCGAAATCGCCGACGACGATCAAAACCGCATTATCGGGTCGATAAAACGTTTTATAAAACTCGTTAGCGTCCGCCGGAGTGGCGGCCGACAGTTCGTCGAGATTCCCGATCCCGGGCCGTTTGTACGGATGAGTCGTGAACGATAGGCTTTCGAGATATTGGCCGAACAGCATTCCGTATGGATTTGCCAGAATGCGCTGGCGAAACTCTTCTTTCACGACATCGCGTTCCGAATTAAAATTCGCCGGATCGACGTTGAGATTGACCATTCGGTCGCTCTCGGCCCAGAGCAAGGTTTCCAGGTAATTTGACGGCACGACCTCGTAATAATTAGTAAAATCATCATAGGTCGATGCGTTATTGAATCCGCCAACATCCTCGGTCAAACGGTCCATCTTCTCGCTCGGCATGTTTTTGGTAGATTTGAACATCATATGCTCGAACATATGTGCAAACCCGCTGCGTCCCTGCGGATCGTCCTTTGAACCAACCTTATACCAAACATGAATGGCCACAGTCGGACTCGAATTGTCCCGCAACGACACGACCCTCATGCCGTTCGCGAGGGAGCGCTCCTTAATGTCCATCGGCGCGACCCTGACTTGAGCGAT
>JANLTF010000253.1:0-4374 GCA_031362825.1 Acidobacteriota bacterium
CGGGCACGGTTTTTCCGACTTCTCTCCGTGGCGCGAGAGTTAGCTTTTCAATAACCGACGGAACGCTTGATCGTGAAACGCTTAGGGGCGAGATAGTTCACAATGGCGGCCTACGGCTTACGAGGGGTAACACTAAGGTCAAGCTGAAGAGTTTCATCATCGACACAACCGGAACCGGTATTGTGCTCACAGGACTAGTTTCAGCAAACGGTTCCGTTGTAGGCCGGATACCTTTATTCAATCTGCAATTGCCGTCGAACACCTCCGCGAGCAATCTCCGGATCGACAGGCTAGTTCTCAACGGTGTTGCAGTGACGCTGCGACAAGAAGCGGCAACGGCACTAAACTCGGTGTTTCAAACTAATGCATTTGTTGCGGGTTTTAACGTGGGAACCGCTAATGTCCGAGCGTATGGTTACGGTGACTAGCGTTTGCTGTCGAATGTTGATCTAAATAGGAGTCTGGCGTCTGTCTTACGCCTGACTCCTTTGTTATTCGAGAAGACCGGTCGCAACGAGATGTTCGTCCCGCCGATCCATGTCACGGCCTTAGAAAGACCACATATTTCCGGTAAAGATCTAAATTCAATTAAGCCAAGCCGAAGATACTGTAAAAAGACTGTCGCCACGAACGCACGAATAGGGAGACTCAGGGTTCTTTTCGTGCGTTCGTGGCTAAAGTTTTTAGATCGACTCGGCGATCGCCCCGTCGAAGATCTCCAGAGCAACCTCAGCATGTGCCTCGGTCAAGATCAATGGCGGCGAGAATCTAATGGTGCTGGTTCCACAACCTAGAATGATCAGTCCTTTGCTGAAACACGCCATTTCTATCCTGTCGCGAAGCTCAGCGTCCGCACTACCATCATCTTTGACAAATTCGACGCCGAGCATCATTCCTAGACCGCGAACATCCCCGATACGATCGTATTTATCGGCGAGTTTGCGTAAGCCGGCTTCAAGATAAGCCCCGACGTCGCGGCTGTTGTCCACCAGGCCTCCTTCGAGAAGTTCGATGGTTTTCAGAGCAGAGGCAATGGCGACCGGATTTCCGCCAAACGTCGAAGCGTGAGCACCTTTGTGCCAGTCCATAACGTCGGCACGAGCAGTACAGGCGCCGATGGGCATACCGGAACCGAGGCCTTTGGCCGTGCAGACGATGTCGGCTTTGACGCCTTCGTGATGGTCGAGTGCGAACATCTTGCCGGTGCGGCCCATGCCGGATTGAACTTCGTCAACGATCAACATGATGCCGTGTTGATCGCATAATCGGCGTATCTCGCGAACTACCTCGGTCGGGGCTGGCAAATAGCCGCCTTCGCCTTGGACGACTTCGAGGACGATTCCGGCAACCTCTTCAGGGGGCGTCGTCGTGTTGAACAAAGTCTTCTCGATCCAATCGGTAGTGCCCATGCAGCAAGTACCGTCGTCACATTTGCCCTTGTTGAATGGGCATCTGAAACAATTCGGATACGGGACGTGCGTTACATCCAACGCCTGCCGCATAAAACCGAGACGTTGTGCTCGTTTTGAGCTCGTCAGCGACAACGCACCGAGCGTACGACCGTGGAATGAGCCGAAGAACGAGATGAACTTCTGCCGTCGGGTGTGATACATCGCTAGTTTCAGAGCGGTCTCGATCGCCTCGGCACCGCTGTTGGCAAAGTGCGTCTTGGTTGGCCCTTCGATCGGGACGATCTCATCGAGCTTCTTGCCGAGGGCTGGCATATGCTTGTAGTAGTAATCGGTGCCGCAGAGATGGATGAGTTGCGCGGCCTGCTCTGAGATCGCCTTTACAATCTCCGGGTGGCAGTGTCCGGTCGAACATACCGCAACGCCGGCGTTGCAGTCTAAAAACACGTTACCGTCCGGATCGGTGATCCAAACTCCGTTGGCGTGATCGGCAACCAGCTTATAGTCTGGGCGCGGATAGCTAGGCGTGACGTATTGATGATCGGCGTTGATGATCTCAAGCGATTTCGGGCCCGGAAGTTCTGTATTGATAACGGGACGCTGTAATTCTGTTGATGGTGTCATGATGTTTCTCCTGAATGTTAAGAGTGCGCGATTTATCGCGCAAGTGGTTAAAAAGGAAACAAGCTAAAGCTTGCACTCTGAACGAACGGAGGATTAATCACCGGCGAAGAGATTCGCACGCTGCTTCATGGGGCTGAGTTTTGAGATGCATCGCGGTGTCATAACAAAATATGTCGCTAATATAACAGAATGTTCGAAGCGTTTCAAAAATCAGTTCGAGCGTGAAACAATAAATTAATGGAAACGAAGACAAAGTTCACAAACCGGCTGATAAACGAGACCAGTCCGTATCTCTTGCAGCATGCCCACAATCCTGTGGATTGGTATCCTTGGGGCGATGAGGCGTTTGAGCGTTCCGTGGCCGAGGACAAGCCTGTGTTGGTCAGCATTGGCTATTCGGCGTGCCATTGGTGTCATGTGATGGAGCATGAGTCCTTTGAGGATGAGGCGGTGGCGGCGATACAGAATGAGCATTTCATCAACATCAAGGTCGATATGGAAGAGCGACCGGATGTTGATCAGATCTATATGAATTTCGTCCAGCTAACGACCGGACGCGGCGGCTGGCCGATGAATGTGTTTTTGACACCGGACAAGCGGCCTTTCTTTGGGGGTACATATTTTCCGCCGTCGCCGCGGTACAACATGCCTTCATGGCCGCAGATACTTACGAGTATCTCGGATGCGTTTCGTGATAAGCGGGAGGAACTCGAAACTTCAGCGAATAAGATTGTCGTCGAGCTACGAAGGCTTACCACTGTTGAATCAGCTCCAGGCTCTCTATCGACCGATCTGCTCGATCAGGCATTTTCGAGCTTTACGCGAACTTTCGACACGGTAAATGGCGGTTTTGGCGGGGCTCCGAAATTTCCGCCCGCTATGGCGCTTGAGTTTTTGCTGAGATATTACAAACGAACACGCGACGATATGGCCCTTTCTATCGTTACGCATACGCTCAATAAGATGGCAAACGGCGGCATTTATGATCAGCTTGGGGGCGGGTTTCATCGGTACGCCGTCGATGCGATCTGGCTGGTGCCGCATTTTGAGAAAATGCTGTATGACAATGCACAGCTCATTCGGGTTTATCTTCATGCGTATCAGGTGACTGGTAATGAGTTTTACAAACGCATTACGATCGAGACGCTCGAATATGTGCGACGCGAGATGCTCGACGAGTCAGGCGGATTTTACTCGACCCAAGACGCCGACAGCGAGGGCGAGGAAGGGAAGTTCTTTGTTTGGACGCCGGAGGAGATCGGGGGCGTTTTGGGTGAAGAAGATGCTATTGAGTTTTGTTCCTATTATGACGTTTCGAAGGAAGGGAACTTTGAGGGAGCAAATATCCTTAATGTTAAGGGTGAGAGTACACTCCCTACCGGTCGTGTTTCTGCCTGGAACGACGCGCGGGCCAAGCTTTTTGCCGAGCGTGAAAAGAGGATCAAGCCGGGCCGCGACGAAAAGGTTTTGACGGCGTGGAATGGATTGATGCTCGCGGCGTTTGCGGATGCAGCGGCGGTTTTAGGAAATGACGACTATTTGGAGATCGCGAAAAATAATGCCCAATTTATCTCGACGCAGTTGCAGGCTGATGGAATGCTGCTGAGGACTTGGAAAGAGGGGCAATCGAAGCTTAGTGGTTACGTCGAAGACTACGCCAATGTTGCAGACGGTTTGATCGTCCTCTATCAAGTCACTGGCGAAATCAAGTATCTCGCCGAGGCTAAACGGTTAGCCGATTTGATGGTCACTGAGTTTTGGGATGAGGACAACGGCGGTTTCTTTTTTACATCGAATGACCACGAGGAATTGATCGTCCGCAACAAAGACTTTTACGACAATGCGACGCCCTCGGGTAATTCGGTCGCGGCTGATGTTTTGCTGAGGCTTGCAAAACTGCTGGGCGATGAAAAGTATGAAAGGTTTGCGGTCACGGTCCTGCGATTGACATCGTCACAGTTGCGTCGTCATCCGCAAGGGTTTGGGCGGGCACTCTCCGCTATGGAGTTCCATCTTGCCGAAACGAAGGAAATCGTCGTCATAGGAGAAAAACGAAATGAGCTTGAACGAAAGGTTCTAGAAAGCTATCTGCCGGATGCCGTTGTCGCTGTGTCGCGCAACGCGGAAGTTGATTCGGCTGTGGTTCCGCTTTTGAAGGGCCGTGGGATGGTAGACGAAATGGCGACTGCATTTGTTTGTGTCGATTTTGTTTGTGAACGGCCTTCGGTTAGCGTTGAGGAATTGGAGTTTTGAATTTCGATTGCAGTTCGTTTCTTTAAGGCAGGTACGGACAGAATTTAGTGTTTGCTACAAAACAAGACTCGACCGCCGGAGCGGTCGA
>JANLTF010000268.1:0-19980 GCA_031362825.1 Acidobacteriota bacterium
TTTTGCCTGTGGCTGCAGCGAGTTCGATGGCGGCGAGGCGTTTTGTCTTTGCCTTTTTGCAGTCTTTACAGCGCGTAGGCGGATTTTGGAGATGTTTCTCGCGAAAAAAAGTTTGTTAGCCGACCGTCCAAACGAACGTCTGGCCGCAATCTGTACATAGAATGCTGGCGTCCTCAATATCTGAGGTTGGTGACGAAAAAGGTTGGACTGAAATATCGTCGGAGACAGACATAGTCAGAGGCTCCCGCTTGGTTTCGCACTGGTTTCGATAATGAAAAGTTGGGCCTGACCATAGAATTACTTTGGTCAGAAAACGTGCGAATGTCCTGACATTACAACTAACGCAATTTGGTGTCAAGCCGGAATGGTTTTACCTTTAAATGCGAGAAATCGAACCTATGAAAGTCCTCGTAATCGGCTCAGGCGGACGTGAACATGCGTTGTGCCGCTCTTTTGTCAAAGATCTAGGAGTAACCCAGCTATTCTGTGCAAACGGCAACGCTGGTATTGCTGAAATCGCTACGTGTGTGCCGATCAAACATGATGAGATCGAACGGCTATCGGAATTTGCGTCCCTCAACGCGATCGACCTGACCTTTGCGGGCGGCGAGACTCCACTGTCGCTCGGGGTCGTTGACGAATTCGAATCTCGCGGCCTCAGGATAATCGGCCCGTGCAAGGATGCATCCCAGCTTGAAGCGAGTAAATCGTTTGCCAAAGACTTTATGGCCCGGCACGGTGTTCCGACCGCGAAGTATGTAACAGCACATTCGCCCGGCTTTGCGATACTTGAACTCGAAAGCGGCGATTTTGGCGATGAGAACGCACCCGTTGTGGTCAAGGCCGATGGGCTCGCCGCGGGGAAAGGCGTTGTGGTTGCGGCGAATCGTGCAGAGGCCGTTTCTGCGATCAGCGAGATGGCCGAACTTGTCGGTGCCGATGCGGCGGAAAAGATCGTTCTCGAAGAATGCCTGTTTGGCAAAGAGGTTTCGCTGCTGATGTTTGCAGACGGCGAGGATTTTGCGTTGATGCCTGCGGTCCGTGACCACAAACGCATCGGCGAAGGCGATACCGGCCCTAACACGGGCGGCATGGGCACGTTTACGGATGCGTCCCTGGTTTCTGACGAGCAATTGGCAGAGATCGTCGAGACGATGGTGCGTCCGACGCTAAGAGGCTGTGTACGCGAAGGATTTCGCTTTCGCGGCATCTTATTTCTCGGAATAATGATGACGGCGAACGGCCCCAAGCTTCTCGAATACAACGTCCGATTTGGCGATCCCGAAACCCAATCGATCCTTGTCCGGCTCGAAACGTCGATCGTTGATATTTGCGAAGCGATGCTCGCGGGAACGCTCAATGATCTGGGTATCAAATGGAAACAGGGAAGTTCGGCGTGTGTCGTTCTTGCGTCCCTGGGATATCCTGCGGCTCCGAGGACCGGCGATCTGATTCACGGGATCAACGAAGCAAGTCGCGTCCCTGGAATCGAGATCTTCCACGCCGGCACCGTTTTGTCAGGACCACCTGCGGTAGCGGGTGGTTTAACTCCACCGATATACAAGCCCGATTTCCTAACGGCTGGCGGCCGCGTTCTCGGAGTAACGGCGACCGGCGATGATCTTTCGAAATCTCTAGCTACGGCCTATGAGGCAGCATCCGAGATCTCGTTTGACGGAATGCAGTACCGGCGAGATATCGGAAAGTAATATGCGTCCCTGGTTTTAATGTCGCCGTTCGCGACGCCAGAGGCGTCGTATGTTTATAGAAGAAACGATAAACGTAAAACGTTCGACCCCAGCCGGGGTCGCACCGATCCTTGCGGAAACCGTGTGCTATAAACATTCGATCTTTCCAGGATCGGAAGAAAACAATTTACCTACCCCATTTTCAAATCAAGCCACCCATTTCTTCATTTGAATCAAGAGGCGAAGCAAATATAGTTAACTCGCGAACTTATCCAACTTTAAATTTTCAAATATCTACTTATTAACTAACACCCGCCCCGAAACGCATCTACTCGTATCGAGATATAGAGACTGTATCATACATAATACGACGTGTCAAGAACTATTTTCGATGAACCAGGAAATATTTGAAGAGTGTTAACCGCGAAATTCGCTAACAGGCGCGAAAAAAAGAGAATATGACTCTCATTTTTTCGTGTCTTTTAGTGCCTTTCGCGGTTAACTCTTACTAACGGCGACGGATTTGCGGGTGAATTCTTCGGCTTCTTTGGTTAGGCCGTTTTTGCGGCAGAAGGTTGCGAGTTTGTCGTAGCGTTCCTTTTGATCGACATCGGTGAGCCAGCATATTTTTGCCGTGCATTCGGGACAAGCGTCAATCGGGCGGCTGTCGGTTTCGAGGAGATGGTTCGTGCCGCTCATCAGGCACTGCCATTTGGTACAATGCTGCATCGAGAACATGTGTCCGGTCTCGTGTGGGGCGATCTTTAATGTACGCCGCAGAAAGCCCATTTCGTCGGTATTCTCATCTAGCCGCGACAGCGACCATACGCCCACACGATTCTCAAGGCTCGCCTGGCCAAAGACGTAGTTCATCGACTCGTCAGGATAAAGGTCATCAACCGTAAATGCGATCAAAGCAGCGGCGTCGGGCGGAAGTATCGGCGCGAGAATGTCGTTCAAAATATGGCCGGTCTTGATCTGCCGTGTTTTGGTGGCAGAGTTCTGACGGACGTTCGGCCAGACAGCAGTCAGCGGCCTCGCGGGCATTTTGACAACGCTTAGGTCGTAAAAAACTTCGAGATAGCCGGCCGCGACCTCAATCAGTTTTTGCTGTTTCGGGCTAAATGTACCAAGCGGCAAAACATAGATCTTTTGCCGTTCCTTCGTGGGCTTTGTCGGGTCGGCATCCAAATACTCCTCAAAAGTCTGCCCTGGCTCCGTATGCGAAGCCAGCCAGTCCGACGCTCCCGGCTTGCCCATGCGTTTGAAGAAAGGCTCTATCTTCTTAATATTCTCGCGAAGTTCCTTGATCTCTTTCTTAGCCTCGCGAGCGGCGGTCATGTTGGCGGCGGGCTTGTTCTCGATCTTTGAACAAGCGGAAAAGAAAATGCCCACGAAACACACGAAAGCCACAAAAGATAAAATCTGTTGCTGATTTCTTTTTTTCGTCTGTTTCGTGTTTTTAGCGGGCAAACATTCTTTCATTAGAAGTTAGCGACGGACGCTTGGTAGCCGTCAAAGTTCCGTTTCATCTCATCGAACGAATCGCCGCCGAATTTTTCCCGCATTTCATTTGCGAGGACGATGGCGAGCATGGCTTCGCCGATGACTCCGGCGGCGGGGACCGCGGTGATGTCGGAACGTTCGAAAGCGGCGTCCGACGGTTCCTTGGTGTCGATATCAACGCTTGCGAGTGGTTTTCGGAGTGTTGAGATCGGTTTCATATAGGCCCGGACGCGAAGTTCTTCGCCGTTTGTTATGCCGCCTTCGAGGCCGCCGGCACGGTTTGAAGAACGGCGGAAGCCGCCGTTGGAGACGGGAGACGGGAGATTGGAGACAGGAGACAGGAGACTAGAGACAGGAGCGTCGACGTCTTCTCTTGTCTCTTGTCTCTTGTCTCCCGTCTCGGCATCAAAATAGATCTCATCGTTTACCTCCGATCCTCGCCGTCCGGCGTTGGCGACGCCTTCGCCGATTTCGACGGCTTTTATGGCGTGGATCGACATTATGGCTCGCGCCAATCGGCCGTCGAGTTTGTCTTCCCAGGAGGTGTGCGAGCCAAGGCCGACGGGCACGTCTTTTGCGACAACCTCAAAGATGCCGCCGAGCGTGTCGCCGTCGGATTTGGCTTGGTCGATGAGGTTTATCATCTCGCGTTGAACACTCTCGTCGGCACAATTGAGCGGGGAATCGGACGGAATCGCGGAGATCGCTTCCCAGGTTTGGTGAAGCGGAACGATCTGGACGTGGCCGAGTTTGATAACGTGGCTTTTGATCTCGATGCCGAATGCGGCGAGAAGCTGTTTGGCGATGGCCCCGCATGCGACTCGGGCGGCGGTTTCTCTTGCGGAGGCACGTTCGAGAATATCGCGGAGATCGCGGGTTTGGTATTTTTGACCGCCGGCGAGGTCAGCGTGGCCGGGGCGTGGGCGTTTTACCTGCCTTGTGTTTTTAGTTTGTTTGGTTTCGGTTGAGTTGTCTGTATCGGTAGCTGAGCCCTTACTTACGTGCGGGCTACGGACACTCTCCGGGCTACTGACACGCTCGACTGACATCACTTCTTCCCAGTGGACGAAATCGTCGTTTTTGATCATCAGGGCGATCGGTGAACCGAGTGTTTTGCCGTGGCGGACGCCGGATAGGATCTCGACGGTGTCGGTTTCGATCTTCATCCGCCCGCCGCGTCCGTAACCTTGTTGACGGCGCCAGAGTTCGTGATTGATGGCGGCGATGTCGATCGGCAAGCCCGAAGGCACACCTTCGACAATGGCGACAAGCGCCTTGCCGTGCGATTCGCCTGCTGTTGTGAATTTGAAGTGCATAAGAAATTTAACCACAGATGGACACGGATAAGCACAGATGTTTTGAAATCTTATCCGGGTTCATCTGCATTTATCTGTGGTTTCAAACTCTTTCGTCTGAAAACGATCAGGCCGATGCTTGCGATGATGAGGAGGCCGCCGATGCCGGTTTGGGGCGGGAGTTTTTCGCCGAGGACGAGCCAACCGATGACCACCGCTAGCAACGGTGTGACGAGCGAGATCATCATTGCTTTGGTCGATTCGATCCTTTCTAGCAGCCAGTAATACAGCCAAAATGCCGTGATCGTGCCGGCGATTGTCAGATAGAGAATGCAGCCGATGGCTTTCCAAGACCAGTTAAAAGTGAGCGGATTGCCTTCAGCGACGAGGCTGTAAATTATGATCGCGGGCAGGCCGCAGAGCATCTGGCAAAAGACAAGTGCCGCCGGATGGATCGCTCCACCCTTAGATTTAACGAGTATCGACGCCTGTGCGGCCGCATACGAACCAATGACGACGCCCAGACAGCCGAGAAACGCCATAAAACTCTGCACGCTCAATTGATCGTAGAATATTACACCGACGCCGATGATGCCGATCGCGACGGCAATGATCTTGAGTTTGGTAATTCGTTCGTTCGGCAAGAAGATCCACGCTAGGATGAGTCCAAAGACAGTGATCATCGCCTGCAAAACCGCCGCCAGGCCGGACGTTATGTACTGCTCGCTCCAAAAGACCATGCTGTAATTTACGGAAAATTGTAGAACGCCCGTGAGAGCGATCAAACGCCACTCTTTCGCAGTTTTTGGCAGCGGAATCTTCTGGATCTTGATGATAAAAAAAAGAATGATGACGCCCAACAGAAACCTCGCCGCCGCGAAGGCGATCGGCGGCAGGTCGTCGAGGCCGATCTTAATAAAGATCCACGTTGTCCCCCAGATCAGGGCGAGAATGAGCCAGACGGCAACTTTCATATTCTAGGAGCGTTCGTAGAAGCTGAGACTCGTTTCGCCTTGTTTTAGCACACGCCAGCGGCGGAGCGAACCGATCTCATCTGGAACGTGCTTTTTTGTGTGATGCTCGACGACGAGAATTCCGCCGTCATTGAGCAGCGTCTTGTTGTAGCCGAATTCGTGAAAAATGATCGAATAATCAGCCTCGTACGGCGGATCGTAATAGGCTATGTCCCAGCCTTGCTTGTGTTCGCGGCCGGTGAAATTCTCGGCATCGTGGCCGATAATGTCGGTTGTATTTTCAGGTACTTCGAGTTTGTCGAGGTTTTCTTCGATCAGTGCGCACGACTTTTTCGATTTGTCGACGAATGTTACAAAGGCGACACCGCGAGACAGGGCTTCGATTCCGATAGCTCCGGTTCCGGCACAGAGGTCGAGGAAGCGGGTCTCATCGTCGATGCGTGGAGCGAGGACGTTGAATAGAGTTTCGCGCAGACGGTCCGAGGTCGGCCGCGTTTTGTTGTCCGGCGGGCTTTTGAGCAAGCGGCCGCGATATATGCCGGAGATAATTCGCATAACATTATTTTAATCAAAGAGTCGCTGAGATCATTTAACAGGGATGAAGGGGATAAAGAGGATAAGCAAAAAGTAATAATGGACCTAATTATCCCTTGTATCTCCTTAATCCCTGTTTCGTCTCAGCGACTCTGCCGTTCATTTATAGTGTATGGAATTGGCACGGTGCGGGCAACGAGTTCGGACGATCTGCTTTAGCCGATGCTGCCGAACCTTACGTTTTTGTCGGAACGGGCAGTTTTTACCATCGCGGATGTTTCCGGGGAAAGGCGGCGTTTGGTGAGGTAATCTTCGGCCTCGTTGCGGGCGGCGACGAGAATCTCGAGGTCGCGGACGATGTTGCCGAGTTTGAAGTTTTGAATGCCGGACTGGCGCGTGCCTAGAATTTCGCCCTGGCCGCGGAGTTCGAGGTCTTTTTCGGCGATCTTAAATCCGTCAGACGTTTGTTCCATGATGCCGAGGCGTTCTTTGGCGACGGCGGTTCGTTTGTAATCGGCGAGCAGGACGCAGTAGCTCTGATCCGAGCCCCGGCCGACGCGTCCGCGAAGTTGGTGAAGCTGTGAAAGGCCGAAACGCTCGGCGTGCTCGATAACCATCAACGACGCGTTCGGCACATCGACGCCGACCTCGATGACGGTCGTCGAGACCAGAATGTCGAGGCGTCCCGCGACGAACTCTTTCATGATCTCTTCTTTCTCCGCCGGTTTCAGTTTGCCGTGAAGCAGGCCGACGGTGTATTGCGGGAAATGATTTGTGCGGAGATCGTTGTACATGACGGTCGCGGCTTTGAGGTCGGATTTTTCGGATTCTTCGATCAGCGGATAGACGACGTAGACCTGGCGGCCGAGCTTTATCTCGCGTTCGATGCCGTGATAGACGCCCTGACGTTTGTCTTCACCGACGACGACGGTCTTGATCGGTGTGCGGCCGGGCGGCATTTCGTCGATTATTGAAACGTCAAGATCGCCGTAAACCGTCATCGCTAAACTTCGTGGAATTGGCGTTGCTGTCATCACGAGAATGTCGGGATTGTGGCCTCCCGCTGTTAATTGCGCACGCTGCATAACGCCGAAGCGGTGTTGTTCGTCGATGACGGCGAGGCCGAGTTTGGCGAATTTGACGGCGTCCTGAATGATCGCGTGGGTTCCGATGATGAGATCGATCTCACCGTTTGCGAGGGATTCGTGGATCTTTCTCTTTTCCGCGGCTCTTGTGCTACCGAGGAGGAGTTCGACACGATAGCCCGTGGCGTCGAATAGCCTTTTTGCGTTGCGGGCGTGCTGGTCGGCGAGAATCTCGGTCGGTGCCATCAGGGCGGCCTGATAACCGTTTTCCATCGCGGCGTAGATCGCGAGAAACGTAACGATGGTCTTGCCGCTGCCGACATCGCCCTGGATGAGACGGTTCATTGGGGCGTCGGATTTGAGATCGGTGAATATCTCGCCGATGACCTTTTTCTGGGCGGTCGTCAGGTTAAATGGGAGGAATTGTTTCAGGCGTTCCTTGGTTGTCCCGGTGATCTCGATGACGGTGCCTTTTGGCTCTTTTTGTCGTTCGCCGCGGAGCAATTGCATTGAGAATGAGAGCCAGAAAAATTCGTCAAAGATCAGACGACGCTGGGCCGGACTGCGAAACATTTCGTAATCGGCGATTGACGTACCGTCGGGCGGGAAGTGCAATTCGGCGATCGCTGTACCGCGCGGGATCAAATTATTGCGTTCCATCAGATCTGTAGGCATCGAGTCGGGAATTGACGTTAGATCGAGAGCGGTAATTACGCTGTGGACGATTTCGCGGAGGCGTTTGGTTTGGAACGGGCCGAGTTTGCGGTAGATCGGGACCTTTCCGGTGTGGATGGTTGCGAGGGACGGGTCGGAGGCGTTTTCTTCGTCTTCCGTGTCAGAACCACCTGCGGTAGCGGGTGGATGAAGAACGGGTTCAGTTATTGCGGACGATAGTGAAGGTTGTGTTAAACCACCCGCTACCGAAGGTGGTTCTGATTCAGGCAAAATCTCGATCTCGTCGGGTTTGGCGACTTTTAGGGAGAAAAAACCGCTGTCACCTTCTTCCCACATGCCGTATGCTACGAGGCGTGTGCCGCGTGGGAAGCGATCGCGGTACCAGTTGACGATGTCGCCTGCGTTGCGGCCTGAGACGAACCATTTGACCTTGACTGGTTTCATTTGCCGCTTCGCATCGCCGCCGGTTATTTCGAAAATGAACAGCGGCGGTTTTCGCGGGTCCCGGTTGCGTCCGACTTGTTTTCCGTCGGCATTGCGGACGTAGATCTCGACGGCGGCGTCCATGCCATCTTCGAGTTGGTCAACGGAGAGGAAATTTGAGCGGTCTTCGTATCGCGTTGGATAGTAATTGAGGAGATCTTCGACCGTAACAACCGTCACGTCCGACTTTTTGGAAGCTTCCGCCAACGCGACCGCCAGTTTTTTCGCCATCAACGCCGAAAGCTTCCCGACGCCTAGTTTGTCGAGTGCGATTATCGGAGTCTGGAGAGTCAAATCAGGCATTCAGTGTGAATGGGTTGAAATTAGTTTCACGGTCATAAAAATCTTCGTGCTCGGCTTTCTTCAAGTAAGCGACGATCTTATAAGTGAACGGTGTCGCGAGGACTTCCCAAAGAACTTTGATCAAATAGTTGCCTATCATCACGCTCACTACCTGTTCGGTCGACCAGGTGCCGAGGAAGGCGATCGGGTAGAAGATCAGGCTGTCGACCGCTTCGCCGGCGAAGGTGGAGCCGATGGTTCGGGTCCAGAGGTGTCTTCCGGCGGTCAGGATCTTCATCTTTGCGAGAACGAACGAATTGACGAATTCGCCCGCCCAGAATGCGATCAACGATGCGGCGACGATTCGCCAGGTTTGGCCGAAGATCAGATCTACGGCAGCCTGTGATTCGGGCGACATTGTTTTTGCTGCGGGCAGGGAAGTCACTGCCCACGCCATTAAGGACGCAAATATTAGCGCGCCGAATCCGGCCCATATCACTTTTCGCGAACGGGCATAACCATAGACCTCGGTCAGAATGTCGCCAAAAAGGTAGCTGAGCGGAAAGAAGAGCACGCCGGTGCCGTAGATGTATTCGCCGTACCACGGCAAGTTGACGGACGAAACCTTATGGACGCCGATAAGGTTTGCGCAGAGCAAAACCGCTACGAATGCGGCCATTATCAGGTCAAAGTACTTGAATTGTCGCGGCGAGGTCATCGAGGAGAATTGTAACAAAAAAAGGAAGCAAACCAACTCAATGGTTTGCTTCCAAAATTAAGCTTGTAAAAAAATGATCTTACGCGAGAGCGTTGACGTGTTTGGTCAGACGCGATTTGTGGCGGGCGGCGGTGTTTCGGTGAATAATGCCCTTATTCACGGCCTTGTCGATCAATGAAACTGTCGACAAAAGCTGCTCACTGCTCGCGGCTTTATCGTGGCTCGTGACTGCCGCACGGACCTTCTTGATCGAAGTGCGAAGCTTGCTGCGATTGCTACGGTTGATCTCTTTTCGTTTCTCGTTCTGGCGAACGCGTTTTAATGCTGATTTATGATTAGCCATCTTTATTTATAGTCAGTTAAGACAAAATCCAAATTCTATAGATTGAATTCACTTTTGTCAAACGTAAAGTACGGCTACAGCTCCCGGTTTTGAGTTTCGAGTTACCAGTTCTTTTATTTTTCGAAGCGTAACGCAAGCGAGTGCATTATGTCGACAAAGAACGTGACGATCGGCGGATAGAGGAAGAATTCCGGTTCGAAGTCCTTTGAGAACATCGAGGGCAATATTGCTGAGGAAAATATGGTTTGTGTCCCGATCAGATAGCCGATGCCGAGACAGAGGACGAAGCCACCGGCCAGAACACCGACCGCTGCGGCCCGCGAGTAGGGCTTTGTCTTGCGTTCATTCTCGTCGAGGATCGATTCGTGGATATCGTCTTCGACCTCGGTGTAGCGAACTATTCCGTCACGGATACGTCCGGCGATATGAATGATACCGGCGATAAAGAGAACGACGATGATGATCTTTCCGATATTGCCGGTCGAAATGAAGATCTTTGGTTTGAGCGCGGTTGAAAGAACGGCGGTTACAAATAGAGAGACCGTCGGAAAGACAATGCGTTGGAAAGCCATTGCTTCGAGGCGTTCTTCGGCAATCATCCGGTCGATGATGTCGTTGTAGCGTTTCTCGTAAACCATCTGCCGCCATCGTTTCGCGTGGCGGTTGGTCGAGGTGAAGACCGAGTCTATGTTGCCGCTGAACTGAGCCTCGAGGATGCGCTGGTCGTAGCGGACGCGTTCTTTGGCGTTGCCGAGAACTTCGTATGCCTCGGCGATCGCGGCGAATTTTAGTGCGGTCTCCTCGCTGCCGTTGTTGCGGTCAGGGTGGAGTTTTCGCGCCAAGCGGCGATATGCCGATTTTATCTCGGTGCCCGTGGCCTTTGGTGAAACTTTGAGAACGTCGTAGTAATTTGCCATCGAGGCGAAAACTTGTGCTGGGAGCGGCGATCGCGGTAATCGTGATCGCCGTCTGTCGGACAACCAGATTATAACACGACATTATCCGGGAATAGATGACACTTTCATGGCAGGTCATCGATCTGTAGGCTGATCGGATATGCACCGGCCATTTTTACTGCATCAACTACGCGCGCAACTTCGCCGTATCCCTTATTGCGCGGGGCCTTAATGAAAACGGTGCGTTCAATACGGTCTGAGGTTGGGCGTTCGGCGTCGTCGGCGAATCGCTCGGAGATCTGACCGTTTGCGATGCGCTCGGCGAAGACCAAGCGGAGGCGATCCGTCAGTTTGGCGGTTTCCATAGTAGTGCCGACGTTTGATTCAAGGTTGAGGCGCAGCGTCCCGTCACTCTCTACTGACGCAACGAGCGTATTGGGATTCGGAATCACGGGCTCGGTGTTATTGGCTTCGCTAGGTACACGGGCCTTGAAACTGCTTGGCTTTAGCGGCGAGACGACCATGAAGATTATCAGCAAGACAAGCAGGACATCGATGAGCGGGGTGACGTTGATATTTGGTTTGGTCATTTGATTCTCCTTTTGCGGTTTGGAGAATTAGACACCGTGATTACGGATTTGTTCCAAGTTCCGAGTTCTAAGTTCCTGGTTCAGAGTTCAAATTTGCAACCAAGCTAGAAGTGCTTAGTCTAAATGGCCGCCAATTGCTTCGAGCAGAGCTTTGGCCTTGGTGAGTGTTTCTGCGTATTCGGCCTCCGGGTCGCTATCGATGACAATGCCTCCGCCGACGTTGAAAGTGGCGGTCTGGCCGCGGATGACCATGGTTCGGATAGCGACGCTGAGGTCGAGTCGAGAGTGGAGAGTGGAGAGTGGAGAGTTTTCTAGGCCAAAGCTACTGGGAAGGTAATATCCGATCGCACCCATTGAAAGGCCGCGGGGAGTTGGCTCGATCTCGTCGATGATCTTCATCGTGCTGATCTTGGGCGCACCGGTGATCGAGCCGCAGGGGAATAGTGCCCGTAGGATGTCCGACGGTTTGGTGTTCTCGTTCAATTCCCCGCTGACGGTCGAGACGAGATGAAAGAGCGTTGGGTGCTCTTCAAGATCGCAGAGTTTTTCGACCTCAACGCTCCCATATTCGCAGACGCGGCCGAGGTCGTTGCGAAGGAGATCGACGATCATTGTGTTTTCGGCTAGGTCTTTTTCGCTCGTCAGGAGTTCGCTCTTTAGGGCTTCGTCTTCTTCTTTGGTTTTTCCTCGCGGCCTGGTTCCTTTTATTGGCGAGGTTGTGATCGTTCGCGAGTTAACACTCTCCCTACCGGTCGTGACTCTGCCTTCAGTTTCCACTTTGAAGAAGAGTTCAGGTGACGCCGAGATGACTGTAGAGTCGTTGCGGCGGATGAACGCGGCGTAGGGGGCACCGTGAACACGACGTAGGTTCGCGAAGACAGCTCCAGGCGTCAACTCAAGAGGCAGGATAGCCGTAAGTTGTTGTGTTAGGTTCGTTTGGTAAGTATCGCCGCTGCGGATCAGTTCCTTGATTCGTTCGATCGCGGCCAAATATTCGTGTTTTGAAAAATTAGACGTTACAGTCTGGTTTTCCGCCAGAACTCGTGCAGTAGGATCGATCGAAGGGCTTCCGATCGAGTTCGCCGAGCCGAGCGTGTCTAGAATCGAGTCGAATTTATTGGGGTTTCCAGTGATCGTTGTCTCGTTGGAGTCGTAGTCATGAACGATCAGGTTTTGAAAGCGCGCGACGTAAACATCAGGCTCAGAGCTGGTGCTGATGCCTATGAACCCGTTTAGTCGGCGACCGAGATCGTACGATAAAGTAAAAATACAGGCGTCATCACCTGACAAGAACGTGTCGAGTTTGTCAAGAGTTGTTTGGACGTTTGGATCGTTAAGTTCTGCCGTCTCAATAGGGTCAATCGCAGTGATAAGCTTGTTCGAACCTGAGTGAGCCTTGCCGCCGCTATCCAGGATGGCGATTCGATTGGCGGGCTCGGTGCTCAATAGTCGCCGTAAAAGTTCATCAGGCCCGATGGCTATCGTTCTCATAATTTGCCTGGTTGGGAATTGTTGACTTTTCACCGGATTGATAATAGCATTAAGGCGTTTTTAGAATACAATTTGACCGCGTTCATGGAGGGAGTTATGAAGTTCAAGCCATTGCTTACGGCATTGTTTGTTTTTGTGTTTTCTCAGGGAGTTTTTGCCGTGTCGTACCACACCGGGAACCTGACATCGGCACAGGAGGTCCCGCCCAACGCTTCGACAGCGACCGGATTTGGCCGGGTGACGCTGAACAATGCTGAAAATAGCATTACAGTTTCGTTCTATTGGTCAGGGCTGACCGGGAATGCGACTGCGGGACACATCCACGGGGCCGGTGCCGTGGGAGTTAATGCACCTGTAATATTTAACCTTGCTCCGGCGGCTACGACATCAGGTTCGGTTGTTAACATGACGTTCGCTCCAACCCCGGCGCAGGTTGCTGACCTGAAAGCCGGACTTTGGTATTTCAATTTACACACCGCCGCAAACCCGGGCGGCGAGATCCGCGGACAGATTGCCGTAGATGCACCGTATCTGGCTTACATTGACAACAAGCAGGAAAATCCTGCCACCGTTTCAACTGCGCGCGGTGGCGGGGCCATCAGCGTCAATGCCGCCGGGACACAGGCCCTGGTTTCTATGAACTGGACCGGTTTGAGCGGAAACGCGACCGTGGGTCACGTTCATAACGGGCGTTCACGTACTAATGGCCCCGTAGTCTGCGACCTGACGCCTCCGGCCACGGCCGCGGGTTCGGTGGTAGACAGACTTTGTACCTTTACCGCTCCGCAAATGACGCTGCTACGTCAAGGCCAGTTTTATTTGAACATCCACACCGCGGCGAATCCGGGCGGCGAGATTCGGGGGCAGATCCAACGCCGGCGAAGCACCGTACTCGATTTTGACGGCGACAGCAAGACTGATTATGCGGTTGCCCGAAACAATGCCGGTGCGGGTGTCACCGAATGGTGGATCACCAACAGCAGCAATGGAAGTTTTTCGACGTTTCCGTTTGGCACGTCGGGTGAGTTTAGTACCGGGCGCATACTTGCCGGAGATTATGACGGCGACGGCAAGGACGATCCGGCGATCTGGCGAACGGCCGCGAGCCCGCTGGCCGGTTTCCTGATCTTTGAGAGTGGGACGAATACCGTGAGGTTTGAGCAATTTGGTACGACCGGCGACGATCCGCGAATTCCTTATGATTATGATGGCGACGGCCGTTGCGATCTGGCAGTTTTCCGCACCTCTGATGATATCTGGTATTTCAAGGGTAGCTCGAATAACGCCGCTGGTGCTATCACATTCGTCAGATGGGGAGCCTCTTTCCCAAATCCGGGCGATTTTGACGGTGATGGCCGAGGTGACTTTATGAACCAGATCGGCGGCGAGTGGTGGATTCTCCGGAGTAGCGATCTCGGTGTCCAGATCGCAACAATTGGCACGGGCGGGTCGTTCGGCGTTCCGGGTGACTATGACGGAGACGGCCGCACGGATGTTGGCGTTACGACCTCGGAGGTCGGCACGACTTGGTACTACGCGTCGAGTCTTAATCCCACGCAGAATCCATTTGTCACGCGGAGGGTTTGGGGTACTGTTAACCGAACACGTGCGCAGGGTGACTATGATGGTGACGGAAAGAGTGATTACGCTGTTTGGGAAACCGGATCCCAGTTTTTCTGGGTTCTGCCTTCGAACGGCACGAGTATTCCGCCCTATAAATGGGGCACCACCGGTGATTTTGCTGTCGCCGGTTACAATAACAGATAGCTAAACCCGTATTCGTTATCTTTTTTGGAGGGCCGATCCTAACATCGGTCCTCTTTTTACTTTATTGCTGCGAGCTTTTCGCGTAAGATGTTCGAAGTCTAATCTCTTCGCAAACAATATGGCATTTGAACAGGATACAAAACACTCTCTCGTTCGCGGCCTCGGGCTGGCAGCGGCGATCTCGGTGATCATTGCAAACGTGATCGGTACAGGCGTCTTCGTAAAGGCCCGCGTGATGACGTGCAACGTTGGCGAGCCGACTTGGGTGATCATAGCGTGGATAGCGGCGGGCGTGCTGTCGCTCGCGGGGGCGTTGACGTATGCGGAACTGACTGCGTTCAAGCCGGAGGCTGCCGGGCCTTATGCATTTCTTCGCGATTCGTATGGAAAATTATCCAGCTTTCTGTTTGGCTGGATGCAGATGTTCATTGCCAGAACGGGTTCGCAGGCGGCCGCGGCGGTGTTGTTTGCGGGCACTTTGAACGTCTTTCTTGACGGTAAACTCAAGCAGTCACTGGTGACCATTCCTGTGCTTGGGAATGAGATCACCTCGCTTAGTTTGATCGCCGTCGTGATGATCGCGATCTTTACCACGCTCAACTGCCTTTCGGTCTCGGCGACGGGACAGATCGCGACGATGCTCACGGCTATTAAGATCGGGCTTGTCGCCATGGTCGGTTTGGGCGCGTTTTTATTTGCTACAGGCGGCGGACTGGCAAATTTTTCGCTGGCAGAAACAGGCGGGACGTGCGAGGACGTCGATGCTCTTGTCAATTACGGCTCCGCGGGTTATAGCTTCATTGCAGGATTTGGAGCGGCAATGCTCGCCGCACTATGGGGCTACGACGGTTGGGATAATCTGTCGTTCATGGCCGGCGAAGTAAAAAATCCTGCTCGAAATATTCCAATGGCGATCATCGGCAGCGTGCTCCTCGTGATCGTACTTTATGTCGCTGTCCACGTGGCGTATTTTTACATTCTCGATCCGACAGCGATCGCGTCGATCCCGAAGGATTCATCGACCGGTGCCGTTGTTGTGAGCAAATTTTTCGGTGGCGACATCACAAATCTTGCGACCGGTGCGGCCGTTGCCGTATTTAGCGTGGGGCTGATGCTTTCGGCCCTCGGCGTTCTCCACACTTCGCTGCTCAGTGCCTCGCGTGTGCCCTACGCGATGGCGAAAGACGGTCTGATGTTTAAGACCTTTGAGAAGGTCTCGATACAGTCCGTTCCTGTTCGCGGGGTGATCTTCCTCGGTGTTTGGGCGAGTATTCTAGCGTTGTCAGGATCGTTTGACACGTTGACCGATTATGTCGTATTCGGCTCTTGGATATTCTATGCATTGATCACGTCCTCGATCTTTATCTTCCGGCGAAAATTCCCCGACGCGGAACGCCCCTATCGTGCTTGGGGTTATCCGGTAGTTCCGGTGATCTTCCTCTTTGTCTCCGGCGCATTCCTGATCGTGACGATGTACGCCGCACCAACAAGTTCGTTCATCGGCATCGGCCTGATCTTGCTCGGTCTGCCGGTCTATTATTACCTGACGCGAAATAGCAATGGTGAGACGAAGGCGGAGGACATTGAGTAATGGAGGCCCAAGACAGACGCGGCGGCACGGACCGGCGTGGCACAAACAGATATCCGATAGACATCGGCGTTGAATGGGAGGCGGACGGGCCGCGCAAGAGCGGCTCGATGAGCGACGTTAGTTTCGACGGGTGTTTTGTGCTGAGCTCGGGCGAGGTCGAGGACGGTGCGGCCGTTAAGGTTTTTATTCCGCTTGAAGGTGGAATGAAGGTGCAGTTTAGCGGGAAGGTTGCGAATCACGTCTTTGAAATTGGGTTCGGCGTGAAATTTGACCCGCTTTCGGCCGCCCAACGCGATCTGTTGGTCAATCTAGTAAGATCGGCGGAGAAGCCCTAGTTTTCTTCGGCAAGTCTTGCCAAGGCCTCGATCGCGATCTCACGGTCGTCAAAGTGGAATTTTTCACTGCCGACGATCTGGTAATTCTCGTGGCCCTTGCCGGCAATGATGACAACGTCGTTTGTTTTTGCGATTGAAATGGCACGATAGATCGCCTCGCGGCGGTCAGGAATGACTTCGTAAGTCGCGTTCTTTGCTTTCACTCCAACTTCGATCTCGGAAATTATTTTAAGCGGGTCCTCGTTTCGCGGATTGTCCGACGTGATGATTACCAGATCGCTGTATTCGCCGGCGATTTCGCCCATCGGCTGCCGTTTAGTCTTGTCGCGGTCGCCGCCGCAGCCGAAGACGGTGATGATGCGGCCATCGGTAAGCTCTTTGGCAGTTTTAAGCGTATTTAGCAACGCATCGTCAGTGTGGGCGTAATCGACGACGACAGCGAAATCGCCTTGGTGCTGCACGCGTTCGAAACGGCCTGGAGCACCGACACACGTAGATAAACCTCTGACGATCGAATCGAGATCATGTCCGAGCTCAAGCGCCGTCGCAGTCGCCGCAAGCATGTTGTAAACGTGCGGTTTTCCGACGAGCGGTGAAGTGACGTGAACATCGGCTTTCGGAGTATGTAGGTCGAACGATGTCCCCCGAATTAGAGAGACTTCAATGTTTCTGGCAGTTAGATCGGCTTGTTCAATACGGGAATTGGCACGCTCGTTAACACTCGCGTTTCCGCCGCTTTGAGAAAATGTCACAACCCGATCTCCTGCTGCTCGGAGTTCATCCGCCAGTTTGGCTCCCCATTCGTCGTCGATATTTATGACGGACGAGCCCGGTTTTTCGCCGAGGCGGCCGTCGAAGAGCTTTTTCTTGGCGTCGTAATAATTTTCCATCGTCAGATGGTAATCGAGGTGGTCGCGGGTCAGGTTTGTGAAAACCGCCACCTTGAAACGAAGCCAGTCGCAGCGGTGAAGATCTATCGCCTGCGAAGACGATTCCATCACGGCCGAAGTGCATCCGGCATCGACTGCCTCACGCAAGAATCGATTTGTGTCGGAGGCCTCGGGCGTTGTTCTGACGGCTTCCTCACTGTTTTCGCCGATACGGTATTCGACTGTTGTGAGCATCGCACCTTTTTTTCCGGTGGCTTCGGCGAGGGCGAAGCAGAGATATGTCGTTGTCGTTTTGCCGTTCGTGCCGGTAATGCCGACGAGGTCGAGTTCGTGGGACGGGTTTCCGTTGATGACGGCGGCGGCTTTCGCGAGAGCTTCGCGTGCGTCGCTTACTTTGAGCCAAACACCACTGAAATCTGTAGGCGGATCGAATTCCGAGATGATCCCGGCCGCACCGCGACGTATTACATCTTCGATAAATCGGTGGCCATCAACCGTCGAGCCTTTGATCGCGACAAACAGCGTGCCTTCGCGGGCCTGACGCGAATCGTGCGTGACGTCGGTCGCGATGCCGTCGCCGCTGCCTGACAATTCAGCATTGAGCTGATCGGCGAGTTGTTGTAATGTGGTGTTTTCCTTGCTCACAATGAATCTCGTAACTACGAAAGGGAATTATACGACAGAGGTAAAAATCGTGCGAACATTGCCTGTCGGATTTCGTATTAACATGCATAGACGGAGGTCGAATCTATGAATATCCTAAAACTTATCCTCGGAGCGATCGGGCTTGTGTTTGTCGGAATGCTGCTTTTGTGGTTGCTCGGCTGGGTCGGCACGCTGCTTTGGTACCTATTCTGGCTCGCGCTGATCGGTTCGGTTGCTTACGGCGGCTACAAACTATTTCTAAAAGCCGAATCAAGGGCGCTCGGTGGCGATCCGCAAGCAGGAATCGGGCCTATGGACGTCAATATGTCGTGGGACGAGTACGACAAGAAATACTTGCATAAATAGTCGGCTAGACAATATTCGCCCGATTCGGTAGATTCTTAGTTCGGAGTTGTAGAACTCTGAATAAGTGCCGAGGTGGCGAAATTGGTATACGCACTAGTCTTAGGAACTAGCGTCGAAAGACATACGAGTTCGACTCTCGTCCTCGGCACCAAAATCAGTTTTCAGTGGCCGGTGGTCAGTTGTCAGAATGGGACAATTGCTCCGGTCACTTTCAGTTTTACCGATAACCTTTCGATTAGTTAGCGAAAACTGACAACTGACAACTGACAACCGACCACTGACGCGCTATTCTTTTTTGGTAAATGAAAAGTGAATTAAAGGAAATTTCCGCAACACAACGAGAGATACATTTGACGATCGAGGCCGACGCCGTAAAGGCGGCGTATGCCAAGGCGAGCCAGAAATACGCACGGAATGCGAACATTCCCGGCTTTCGCAAGGGCTTTGCTCCGGTCGATGTCGTCCGCATGCGGTTTAAGGAAGAGATCAAGAGCGAAACGCTGCAGGATGTCGTTCCGTCACAAGTTGCGGCCGCGATCGAACACCACGGGCTGCATCCGTTGGCCGAACCTCAATTGCATTTAGACGATCACGAAAATGTGAAGGTAAATGGTTCCGAACCGATAAAACTGCATATTCACGTCGAGGTAATGCCTGAGATCTCGGTTCCTGAATATGAGGGAATCGAGGTGGTTCGCCGCGTTAAGCCAGTGGAAAATGGTGAAATCGAAGATCTGATCGCCGACCGCGTTCAGAAGGAGGCCGCTTTGATACCGGTCGAAGGGCGAAAGTCTGAGCTTGGCGATACTGTAATTGCTGATCTTGTTGGCGTTTTTGAGGGTGACGAGAATGGCGAGCCGATCACTGCGAATGACATCGAGGTTGTGCTTGGTGACGAAGTTATTGAGAAGTCTTTTTCGGACAATTTGATCGGTGTCGAAGAGGATGACGAGAAGGAATTTTCCGTATCGTACGCCGCTGATTTTACATCGGAGGCATTGGCAGGGAAGACCGTGCATTATAAGGCGAAGATCAAGTCTGTCGGGCTGATGGAGACGCCGGAGCTCAATGATGAATGGGTCAAGAGCCTTGATGAGGGCTATAAAGATCTGGCCGATCTGCGGAAAAAGCTGAGGGCGGATCTTGAGACGCACGCCAAGGCAGATGCCGATGCTCGGGTTCGGAACAACGCCATTGCAAAGCTGATCGAGTCGAATGCGTTTGAGGTTCCGGGGACGTTGATCGAGAATCAAGCCCGGAATTTATTGAACAATTTTGCCCAGGATATGCAGCAGCGTGGGATCGATCTGAACAAGATCGAAGCCCAGTTTGTCGAGATGGCTTATGGCAATATGAAATTGCAGGCTGAGCGCGATGTTCGCGGGGCGATGCTACTCGATAAGGTTGCCGAGATCGAAAAGGTCGAGGTTCCTGAGTCTGAGGTGGACGAAGAGATCGCGAAAATGGCTGAGTATTATCGGTCTTCGGCAGAGGAGATCCGTGAATCGATTGAGAAACAGGGCGGCGGTGTTGAGAATATTCGCAACAATCTGAAGACGCGGAAATCTATCGAGGCCGTGATCGCTAAGGCGAAAGTGACTGAGGGCGAATGGATAGACGAGTCGCTCGCACAGCCGGAAACCGCAGAAACGACAGAAGAAAAGCCTAAGAAGGCGGCGAAGAAGAAGGTTGCGAAGAGCTAGTTGTCGGTAGTCGGTTGTCAGTTATCGGCCAGAACAAAGAATTGACAACCGACAACTGATTTTTCGCTTGCATTTTCATTGAAAAGTTGTAAAATCGATTTCCAATACTGGCAATCGCCATAT
>JANLTF010000272.1:0-14601 GCA_031362825.1 Acidobacteriota bacterium
AGCCAAAATCGCATTGGCACGAAAGTATTTGAAAATAATCTACAGCACCCTCACCAACAACTGGGTGTTCGCAGACTTTAACAATTTCGAATTGGCAGAGTGAAAACTTTGCTAATGGAGTAGAAATTCATCATAGGAGAATTTATGAAAAAAGCAATTTTTATCGCAATCACTATCGCATTATTTACGTTCTCGGCGTTTGGCCAAAAGACGGCGAAGGCCGATCCGAAAAAGGCTGTGAACGCGGCGTTTGACCGTTTGGTCGAGGGCATCCGGCAGGTCGATGCCGATAAGGTCATGGGCTCATACGAAAAGAGTGAAGCCCTGTTGATTTTCAACAACAACGGCTCCGCCACCAAAAGCTGGGAAAACGTCAATACCGTTACCCGCGAGATCTATTCGAAGCTCTCGAATGTCACGCTCGATATCACCGGCCTTAATATCCAAATTCTTACGCCCACCTCGGCCTTTATTTCCTGCAAATGGAAGCAAACACAGGAGAATAATGGCAAACTTGAAAACGCCTCGGGCCGCATGACGCTCGTCTACAAACTGATCGGCAAGGAATGGAAAATAGTCCACCGCCACACATCGCCCGACAATCCCGACGCCTCGCGTCCTGTGTTCCCGTCGGAACGGACGAATCCGTAGGCTGTCCGATCGTTTTCCTATTTTATTTCCAAACAAGAGAGGCCGCCCGGGCAGGCGGCCTCATTGATTGCTATCTTGACGAGTGGATCTAAACCGTCGCTCCCGGATAGCTATTACCGAGGCGTGTTTCGTCGCCTTCGCCGAGGGCGTTGACCACTTCGTAGTGAAAATAGTCGAACTTGGCGGCGACGGGCGGCTGGACGCGTTTGTCGTACATTTCGCGTGAACGGTCGATCGCCTCGCGGAGCCGGTCGTAGATGTCGCGGGCCTCACGGCCTTCTTGAACCTTTTTTTCGTTGTAGAGTTTGATCTCGGAAACGAGAAGACGGGCAAAACGGCGGGCGTCGTTGTGGAGACGGCGTTCGTCTTCGGCGACATCGATCGGCAGATCGACGTTACGGTCGGACAGACGCGAACGCACCGGTGCCGACGCCGTCGAAGCGGTCTCAACCTCGACGGCCGGTGCCGGTTCGGAGGTCTGGCCGTTGTCCGTTGGAGCAAATGTCTCGACCTGCTGGTCGAATGGCGACGAATCAAAGGTTGCAGGTTCGAACGGAGCCGCCTCGAAAGGATTTGGAGCCTCTTCTTCGCGGTTCGAATCAAAGACCATAGCCGATTCGGTTACAGGAGCCGTTGGAATTTCGAACGGCGTCGTGAAAACCGGAGGAGCCGTTTCGGCTTCCGGTTCGTCGGACACACGCTCGATCTCAAACGCCTGAGTAGAAGCAAATTCGTCGACTTCTTCGTCCTTAAAGGCCGTAAATGCGGGCGCCTCAGTGGCCGGCTGCATGTCAAAACCTAAAGCCGCAGGCTCGTCCGCGACTACCTCGGCGTGGGCCGGTTCGGGTTCGAACGAAGAAACTGCCGGTTCGCCGAACGTCATTGGCTCGGTGAAAACTGACGGTGTTTCGAACGACGTTTTCGCAGCCGGTTCGTCGACCGTTTCCGTGCTGCGGTCGTATGCGGAGACTGCCGCTTCTACTTCGTCACGGCTGTAATCGATAGTCGGATTGAGGTCGTGTGATTCGCTCTGATCTTCAACGGCGGCAAGATCCGCGGCCGGACGAACGGTCTTGGCCGATGCGAGCAGCTCGACGGTCATGCCGGCGACCTTGACCAGCGACTCCAGGGCATCGGTGTTGAGCGTGATGCCCTCGTGGCCGTAATCGGCGTATAGAACTGCCACGCCGCGTCCGCGTGCGGTCAGCGGTATCGCGTACATGCGGTCGGGGCTGCCAAAGTCGAGTGCGTCGAGAAACGCCGAATCGTCAGAAAAACTGCCATGCGAACCTTCAACGGTCGCGAGCGAGGTGACGGATTTGCCGAGGATCGAATCCGCCGAGATCGGGAAATGTATCTCGCGGATCGCATCTTCGCCGGTCGTGCCTTCTTTTCCAAAGACCTTCCAGCCAACAAAATGTTCGTTCTTGATGATAAAGAAGGCCCCACGCGGCGTGTAATTAGCGGAGTGATGGATCAGAGATTTAAGGATCGCCGACTGCGAATCTTTGCTGCTGATGTCGTTGATCGCCTCTTTAATGTCACCGAAATTGACCTCTGGCGTCGCGGCCCTTTCCATATCTTCAGCTTCGGCAAATGCCTTGGCTGAAATCTGGGCTCCCTCATCGCGGGCGAGGCGCATGTGTTCGGTGACGGCCTCGGTAAAGGCCGCGTCAAACTGATGTTCGGAGTCAAATCGTGCCGAAAATGCCTTAAAAGACTCGTCAAACCGTGCCTTTTGGCTTTCAAACTCGGCTTCGATCTTTTTCTGAAATTCGGCGGTCTCCTCGCGCATTTCGGCAAAGACACCTTTGAGATAACTCTCGAATTCAGCCCTTAGACTCTGTTCGAGTTCTTCACTATTCACTACGTTTCTCCTCCAACTATATGAAAGCGCAAAATGTTTATATGGAAATGTGTGCGGCCGGCGGATCCAGTGCAGAATTTGTTTGTCCGTGCGGGATGACAAGTTCGCGCAAACCGCCATCAATGGAATTATGACCAATTTGACCGAATTATGTCAAGAATTCTTTTGTAACAACCAAATAGATAATATTTGGTTGAACGCAGTTTTACGTCGCGATGACAGTGATGTTGGGGTCGATCTCCTCTTTGATCATGTTCTCGATCGCCATCAGTGTGCCTGTCAGCGAGCTTGGACAACTGCCGCACGCACCTTCGTAGCGGATACGCAACTCTGTATCGGTCAGCTCGATTATCTCGAGCCAGCCGCCGTCGCTGGCGAGGTACGGGCGAATGCGTTCGTCGAGGAGTTCGTTGATCTGAGCGAGCTTCGGGTCGTCGCTCGCCGCTACGGCTATGGCTCCGCCGACTGTTGCGGCGGCACCTTTGCCGTTTCCGTTGGTCGTTGCGACGGCCTCTGCCGCACGGATCGGTACTGCCAGATCGGGCAAGATCTCGTCCCATTCGGCCTCGTCGGTCTTTTCCACTGTCACCATTTTGTCCATGTAAAACACGGACACGACATTTCCGGTATCAAATATCGACTTCGCAAGCTGGTTATCGAGTGCGTCTTCAAACGATTTGAACGAGTGCGACGTACCGTGCGACACGGGCTCTTTTAGAATGAACTTAACCGCGTTGGGATTTGGCGTTTCTTGTATATCTGCGATCTTTGGCATTGTGGATAACCCTTTCTTACTTCTCTCTAATGCGATGATCTTTAATCATTACATTTAAGTAAACATTATAACCTATGTTGAGGTGATTTCACCAAGCGCAGTTACTTCAAACGGAAAGGGCCGCTGAAGACATAGTCCAGCGACCCTTTTTGAAATGACGAGCATCGTTTCGACACTCGAAATATCAATAGTAAAAATGAGATTAAACAGCTATTCCGTTATATGAATATCTTCGGTCTTGTTCACTCTGCCCGATAGGAACAGGGCTCCGAACAAAAGCGTAAGAATCAAGCACACAACAGTAGCGATCAAGTACATCGTACTTGGAGGGCTACTCTTTGTATACATATAGAAAGAACCAGCTGTCAAAAGAAGTGAAATTAGAGCCAATCCGGCATGCATAATACCTACCTCCGACCATCGATTTTCATGATGCTTACGAGATCCGAAGGCTTCGTGTTGCGCCTCATTTCATAAGCAGCGGTTTTCAATCCCAAATACTGCAACTGCTTGGATCGAACGCGCTTATCTTAACTCCATTCGTGTTAGAAACGCAAGCGATTTGGAGTCTAGTCAGCCACGGTGTTGATCTGCTCCATTACCACGCGCGGAATGCCTTGCAGGTCATGCAGAAACTTCACTTCATTCCAGATGTTTTTATCGAACATCGCGGCGACCATTTCCGATTGGCCAAAGCCGATCTCGATCAGCAAGGAGCCGCCGGGAACGAGGAACTTTGGGGATTCTACGACGATCTTATTTATGATAGAAAGCCCATCGCCGCCATCGGTCAATGCGAGGAGCGGATCGAAATCGCGGACTTCGGCCTGCAGCGTCGCGATGTCCGCAATAGGGATGTATGGCGGATTTGAAAGGATCACGTCAAATTTCTGATCGGCAATAGACGAAAACACGTCCGAGACTGCTAAATCGATCCGTTCGGAGACACCGTTGGAATGGGCGTTTAGCCTAGCGATTTTTATTGCTTGTTCGGAAATATCAACGGCGAACGCTCTCGAATTCTTCAGTTCGTGAAGTACGGAAACCGCGATACAGCCGGAACCGGTACCTATCTCGCAAAATCGCGGGTCTTTGAGGTCGCGCAAAACATCGATCGCTGTTTCGACAAGCAATTCCGTTTCCGGCCGCGGAATGAGGACGTCGGGAGATACTTCGAAATCGAGCCCGTAGAATTCCTGCTTTCCGACAATATGCTGAAATGGTTCGCGGCTCGAACGGCGGCTGATATAGCTTTCAAACGACCCTATTTCGCTCGCCTCCAATTCGTATTCGTTGTGAGCGATGAGAAATGTCCGGTCGCGCTTTAGCGCGAACATAAGGAGCGATGCGGTCTCGCGTTCGGGCTGTGCAACGCCGGCGAAACGCAACTTTGCAGCCGCATCTTTGAGACAATCGGCGATGGTCATCTGGCACCGTCTCCGCGGATCATAGCGGGCAGCGTGAGGAAGATTATTCTTACATCGAGCAATAAAGACCAGTTCTCGATGTAATAGATATCGACGCGGACCATCTCGTCAAAGGTCAGGCGATTACGGCCCGAGACCTGCCAGAGGCCGGTGATGCCGGGCTTCATATCGAGGCGTTTGCGGTGCCAGATATCATATTCCTCGACCTCGTATGGTATCGGCGGGCGCGGGCCGACGACACTCATTTCGCCGCGAAAGACGTTCAATATCTGAGGCAATTCGTCGAGGCTCGTTTGCCTTAACAAACGGCCGACACGCGTTATTCGCGGATCGTCCTTTACCTTGCCGAAAACCGGACGATCGTCGTCGCCTGAGTTAGCTTCCGTTCGTCCTTCGATGTTCTTGACATAGGCATCTCTATGGATGCTCTCATCAGCTCCGGCGGCCATCGTACGGAATTTGTAACAGAGGAAACGCCGCCCATCCATGCCGATTCGCTCCTGTTTGAAGAGTACCGGACCTTTCGAATCAAGCTTGATCGAGATCGCCGCGACGAGCCAAAACGGGAATGTAACCACGGCAGCAACGACCGAAATAACCAGATCCGACGCCCGTTTTAGAAAACGCTGTGAATCCGATAGCGGTTCGCGAAAGAGGCGGACCATCGGCAGCACGCCGATCTGTTCGACGCTCGTTTTTTGCGGCAATAGGTTGAAAATGCTCGGGGCGAAGCGAAACTCTACTCGCTGTTTGCGTCCGGCCTGCATCATTGTTTCGAAGAGGCGTTCTGGTGCGATGCGGTCGTCGGTAATGATCACTTCCTGTATCTCGAGGTCGCGGATCGCATCCGTGAGATCGTCAATTCCGCCGACGAGCGGCATCTCGGCGAAGTGTGTTTCCGTTCCGGCGCCAACGTCTCCGGAAACGACACCGATAAGCCTGTAACCCAGATTTGGGCGCTCACGGAGCAATTCGATAGTCTGTGCAGCCTCGGCATTCGTACCGACGATGAGCGTTGGGATCAGATTGATATCGCGGTTTCGAAACCAAGTCTGCACAAGCCGTATCGATAGGTGAATCGCCGAAAACAGGACGAGTGCGAGCCCGAAATCGAGGAAAAACACGATGCGGGCGTACGAAAATTCGCGAAATGTGTAACCGCCGCGAAAAAGAAAGGCAAACGCCACAATCAGTAGCGAGCCGACAAAGACTGCTCGAAATATCTTTGACGCCTCACGTGTATAAGAAAATGCACCGTGAAATCGATAGACACGCTGCTGAACAAACAGAAGCAGACGCACCACCACCGCGAAATAGAGAATTCCGGCATAAGGCGAAAATTCCGGCGACCAGGTCCATGCGTCTTTTGCCAAAACGGCCTCACCTTCGCGTAGTTTAAACGCCAGCACAAAACTAACCGCCGCCAGACAAACATCGACCGCCGCGACAGTGTATTTTACCGACGGAAGGATCCATATCGGAACGCGATTCTCAGCTTTTGTCAGTTTATTAGCGACCGCCGCCGCCGTTTCCGCTTGCATAACTCACTTCATTTGTATGCCAATCGCCACGGCGTTGCAAACGTAGCCGGGCAACTTTGGCTGACACCGGTGGCTAGGTTAGGGTATTCTTGCGTTTGCCTTATGAAAGTTTTGATCACCGCACCGAGCCTCGACGAAAGCCGCAATGTCAGCGGCATCTCAACCGTCGTGCGGCAGATCATGGAGTACGGAAGGAGCGAGTTCGTCCATTTCGAGGCTGGGCGGCAGGACGGCGATGAGAACAAGTTGGTTTGGCTAGTGAGGCAAATAGTCTTGCCATTGCGGTTTTTGCAGCGGATGCGCAGCAGTCCGCCTGACATTGTACATATCAATACAGCTATGACGGCTCTCGCCGTTTGTCGCGATGCCGTGCTTGTCTGCTGCTCGCGATTTGCGGGACGGCCGGTGGTCTTATCGATTCATGGAGGCAAATATCTGCTCAAACCGTTCGCGAACAGCTTTTTCGAACGTATCGCGGGACGAATGCTGAGGCGATCGCAATGCGTGGTCGTCCTGAGCGATATCGAACGGGATCTATTGTTAGAAAGATGGCCAAAGCTCGAGATCACAGTGCTTCCAAATGCCGTGCCCATTCACACTGCGATTGAACGCAGTGGTAATAATGAACCACCGGTGATCATTTTTCTCGGCAGAATGCATGAATCAAAAGGCCTCAGCGAGATCGTTGAGGCGATGATGAAAGCAAAGGATGTTGTATTCCTATTCAAGGCATACGGAGACGGCCCGGTGCGGGATAGTTTTGTGACCGAAATGAACCACATTATCGGCGATTCATTTGAATACGGCGGCGTAGTGTCAGGCGAAGAAAAATGGAAAAAGCTCGCGGCTGCGGATATTTTTGTGCTACCGTCGCGATACGGCGAAGGCCTGCCAATGGCTATGCTTGAGGCAATGGCGGCGGGATGTTTGGTGGTGGTTTCGGACAACGCATCGATCACGTCAGTCGTCAGGGACGGAACAAACGGATTTATCGTAGAGTCGGAAAACGGCGGACAGTTGGCTGAAACTTTGATGCGTTTATTGAATGATCGCAACGGTTGGAAAACCGTCCAAGACGCAGCGATCGCCACAGTTCATGATAATTTTAATATCGACAGCTACATCGAAAGACTCGATTCGATCTACGCAGACGCTGCGAAGGCAAGTTAGATGGTGGCAGAAGAACTCATATTTCCCGACCGTGTCCGCGTGGTCAGCCTGAAGCCGAACGTACTCGACCTCAAATCGACGATCGCGGCGATCGACACGCGTGTGCGCGGGCGTGATGGTGGATATGTGTGTTTTTCGACGGTTCACATGGTGATGGAATCACACGACGATCCGGAGTTTTGCGAGAAGGTGAATGCCGCTGACCTGATCGTGCCCGACGGGATGCCGCTCGTCTGGATGCAGCGTCGTCAGGGCCGACGCGAGGCTCAGCGGATCCGAGCAAACGATCTAATGATAGCGTTGTGCGAGCACGCGGCGGCGACTGGCGTGTCCGTCGGATTTTACGGCGGAAAACAAGAGGTGATCGATGCAATAAAGGCACGCGCCGGACGCGAACTGCCCAGTCTAAAGATCGTTTATGCATATTCACCGCCGTTTCGGCCTTTGACGGACGAAGAAGATGCAAAGATCGTTGACGAGATAAACGCCGCCTCGCCTGACATTCTGTTTACAGGCCTCGGCTGTCCGAAGCAGGAGAATTGGATGTCGGCACATCGCGGCCGACTCACGGCGGTGATGCTCGGCGTCGGTGCATCATTCGATTTTTACGCCGGCAATGTCCGCGAATGTCCCGATTGGATCGGGAGCCTCGGTCTCGAATGGCTATTTCGTTTGACTCAGGAACCCAAACGGCTGTGGCGGCGGTATCTGATCTTGAATCCGCGGTTCATGTTTCTGGCGGCGATGCAGTTGATGAAAGGCAGAAACGCGACTATTAAGGAGCGTGCCTAGTTCAAACACCGCGTCGGCACGCTCGTTCACACTCGCGTTTCTTCCTGATTCGCGTCATAATCATCTTTTGGCTATCTATGAAGTTCTTCTCCGACATCAGACTTCTCCTGCTTGCGGTTTGGCTTGGAGCCGCCGTGTTTTTTATCGGCGTTGCGCAGAGTGCGTTTGCAGTTTTGCCTGAGCGCGAACTTGCCGGTTTGGTGGTAAATAGAACTCTGTCGATACTGAATTACGGCGGTATGGCGATCGCGATCCTGTTGATCGTCACATCGCTCGTCGCATCTGCAAAGGTCAACCAGCTTTGGCTATGGATCGAACGTTTTTTGCTGCTCGCGGTAGCTGCGGCATGTGCGGTCGGACAATTTGTGATCGGATTTTGGCTCTCCTCCGTGCGTGGACAGATGGGCAGGCCAATCGATGAGGTGGCCGTCGACGACCCATTGCGGATACAGTTTAATTCGCTCCACCAATGGTCGGAATGGATGCTGATGGCGGCGATGATCGCTGCCCTGCTCGCGTTCTTTATCATCGGAAACCGCAAATTCAATTCGCCAAAAGCCGGCGGCCCGGCAGAGGTTTACGATTTTCAAAAAGAGTTTAAGATATAGACGTTATGGAACTGATCGAACAATTGGACACTTTTTCGCGGCGGTTTGGCAACTGGCGCTCGAACGACGATTTGAACGGTTATCCGTTCGTTGAGAATATCCACGCACCGTTTACGCCGGTGCGACGGGCATTGCCGATGCTCAATTTAGCGCTTGTCACGTCAGCAGGTGCGTATATTGACGGCACTGAGGCGTTCGACATCGAATTGAAAGACGGCGATTTAACCTATCGTGAGATTCCCGTCGAAGTCGAAGCCGAAGATTTGCGTTACGCCGCCAAAGGCTTCGATCCGAAGGACGTGATTGCCGATCGAAACTCACAAATTCCAGTCGATCGCCTGCTCGAATACGCCGAAAACGGTGTCATCGGCGGCCTTAACAACGTCTGGTGGAGCATCAGCAGCCACATCCCAAACGCCGAGAGCGTTGCCGAAGAACTCGCACCCGCGATAGCCGGCCGGCTTGCTCGATACGAGATTCACGCGGCACTGTTCGTGCCTGCATCACGCCTATGCCACCAAACTCTCGGCATCATCGCCCGCTGCGTCGAAATGGCCGGCATCCCGACGATGCTGCTCTCGGTCGACCCAAAAATGACCGACAAGATCCGACCACCCCGCACAGCCTATTATAATGGCAACCTCGGCTCTGTCGCCGGAAAACCAAACTGGCGCGAATACCAACTCCGCGTCCTCGATGAGGCTCTGAGATGGACCGAAACCTTTGACCAACCAGGCTCACGCAAACTAGCCGTTGACCTCGAAACCTCTGTCGAAGCTGCCAGAGGCGAACGATAAGAAGAATTGCCGTAACAAGGCACGGAAGACGCAAAACGGATTTTCTTATTTTCGGATTTTTGTGCCGTTTTGTGGCCAATAATTCTTAGCCCATTTGCCAAGCCTTTATGGCCTCGATCGGATAGATCAGCATGATTATGTTTATGATGAGATTGTCGCGGATCGTTGCGAGCAGTATCACCTCAGTAACCAAAAACAAGGCCAGAGACTTCCAGAACCGCAGTTTATACGCGATGACGAATCCGGTCGCGCACGCGACGATGTCGGCTAGTGAATTGAACACCGAATCGCCAAAATAGTCTAGCGAGATCGTGGCTTCGCGATAACGCTGGATGACGTAGGTCGAATTCTCAGCGATCTCCCAACTGCATTCGAACATCACGGCGATCAGCAACCGCCAAGACACGGGCAATTTCCTGAAAATAAATCCGATTATCCAAAATTCGAGCACGCCGTGGAAGACGTGCGTGAACGAATAAGGATCGATCAGGTGCTGCGAGGTGTGTGCCGACCAGATGTCCCAAGCCCACGGACTAAGATCGCCGACCTGACACCACCAAACGCGGCCTTCCCAGCGCAGAACAGCGACGGCCAATATCGTTAGGCAGAACATCAAAATGAACGGCAAATAATCCTTGTTCGTTTCGATGGAAAATAGCGGCTTGTGGTCGGGGTCTAAGTACATTGGTTTTGAAATTGTCGTCGGATAGCGTCGAAAATGCAAGTAATCTGCTAAATTCGTCTTTGATGGATCGAAACCAGATACTCGAACGCGTCCGGACACGCACGACGCCGTGGGACATTGTAGTCATCGGCGGCGGTTCGACCGGCGTCGGGTGTGCCGTCGATGCAGCCTCGCGCGGGTTTGATGTTCTGCTCGTCGAGCAAGCGGATTTTGGCAAAGGCACGTCGAGCCGTTCGACCAAACTCGTCCACGGCGGCGTGCGCTATCTTGCCCAAGGCAACATCTCGCTCGTCCGCGAAGCTCTGAAAGAACGCGGAATATTGCTACGGAACGCTCCGCATGTTGTTCATAAGCAGGAGTTTATCGTTCCCTGCTACAGCCGTTGGCAAAAATTCTATTACGGTTTCGGGCTAAAGATCTATGACATTTTGTCCGGCAAATACAGCTTTGGAAAGTCGCGTATTTTGTCTCGGGCCGAAACCATCGAACATCTTCCAACACTCAAACAAGACGGCCTTGCGGGCGCCGTTTTGTATTACGACGGACAATTTGACGATACCCGTTTGCTGATCGATCTGGTGCGAACGGCTCACGATCAAGATGCGGCGGTTTTGAATTATGCACGGGTTACGTCGCTTGTTAAAGATGCGGGCGGCAAAATCAACGGAGTTGAGATCGACGACGTGTTGACCGGCGAAAAATTCTCCGTCAACGCCAGGGTCGTTATCAACGCAACCGGAGCATTCTGCGATGCTGTGCGCACGTTGTCGGACGACGCGGCAAAGCCGATTGTCACGCTCAGCCAAGGCATTCATCTCGTATTTGATCTCAGCTTCTTGCCGTCTGACAGCGCGATCATGATCCCAAAGACCGGCGACGGCCGCGTCCTTTTCTGCATCCCATGGCACGGCCGAACGCTCGTCGGCACGACGGACACGCCGATCACCGAAGCCGATCTGGAACCAAAGGCACTCGAATCAGAAATTGACTTTGTCCTCGAAACTGCGGGTCAGTATCTGACAACGAAACCGACACGCCGCGATGTTTTAAGCATCTTCACTGGCATTCGCCCGCTCGTAAGATCAGGGGCGGACCGTAATACGGCTTCGTTATCACGCGGCCATACGATCGAGATCGACGCTTCAGGTTTACTAACGATCACCGGCGGAAAATGGACAACATATCGTCATATGGCCGAGGACGCGGTCGATCAGGCATCGCGAATTGCTGATTTGGAATCTCGACCGTCGGTAACGGAAAACCTTTCAATAAACGGCCCGCAGCCTTCGTCCGATCCCGAACTTCTCCATTCCGAATTGCCCTACACTCGCGGCGACACAATTCGTGCCGTCCGTAACGAAATGGCTCAGACCGTCGAAGATGTCCTAGCGAGACGAACGCGAGCGTTGTTCCTCGACGCCCGTGCGGCGATCGAGATCGCTCCGAAAGTGGCGAAGATCATGGCGGTTGAGCTTGGCAATGACGACGCCTGGACCATAACGCAGCTCGCCGATTTCGAAAATTTGGCTGACAAATATCTCGCCATGGCGACTTCGAAAAAACTGGAAACTGAAAACTCAAAACTGAAAACTCGGAACTGTTGATTCACCAGTTTTCAGTTTTGAGTTTTCAGCTTTCAGTTTCTTCGGATCTAAAACGTCAGCCTCATCACGAACGCTTCCCATTTTCGCTGAAAGGCGGTCATGTCGCGTTCGCCTAACACCGCTTGCAGCGTTTTGTAGCCGGTCGGATCGGTTTTTGCGTTTGCGACAAAATCTTTGTAGAACTTACGGAGCAGGCCTTCTTCCTGGAGGTAATAACACAGATAGCGGGCCTGGGCGTAGTTGGTGCCGGTGTCTTCGCGGTAGAATGCGGCGTCGGACATCGACGTTAGGGCTTTGAATGTGGGGACGACCTTTTTCCGCAGTCCGTTTTGCAATCCTTTCAGACGCCAGTTTGTGTAGCCGTATATGTGGCCTTCGACGGTGCCGGATTGCTCGTAGAGCGAACCGAGGCCTTCGTTTAACCAGGCCGGAGCGTCGGGGAAATTGGCCTCGATAAATGGATGGACGATCTCATGTACCAGCGTTCCGCCGCCGGTCGCGATGTTCATCACGAGGGCTTTGCTCGATGGCGAATAATAGCCGTATGGCGTGTCGGGTTCGTCGTTAAAGAACTCTTTAGCGTGTTTGCGGTAGGAAACCTCGTCCTTGAATAGCCATATCTCGAGGATCTTGGCCGGATCTTTTGCAAAAAAATCCTGCTTTAATCGAGTGACGGTTCCGCGAATGATGTCGTTCGCCCACGTTGTGACGCGATCTGCGGATTCATCGCCGATGACGATAAAAGGCCGCTCGACAATAACCGTAAATCCACGGCCTTTTAGTTTTGTCCTGAGCCCGCTCGCCTGTTTCTCAAATGCTGCCGGACTCGTATCAGGCAAAGCGAACGCGGCGGTTGTGAGTAAAAGTAAGGAAAGAAATGTACTTACGGCTCTCAGCATAGCTATTCGGTCGAAACGACATCTTCGCCTCGCAGAGCCGCATTGAGCGTGTGCCAGCTAAGCGATGCACATTTGACGCGCGCCGGGAACTCTAAGACGCCTGCAAATATTTTTAATTTTCCGAGGTCGTTATCGTCCGTCTCAATATCAAGGTCACCGGTGACCATTTTATGAAACTCGTCGAATATGCCTTCGGCCTCCGTCTTTGTCTTTCCCTTAACGGCCTGCGTCATCATCGACGCCGATGCCTTGGATATCGCGCAGCCCGAGCCTTTGAACGCGACGTCGGTCACCGTGTCGCCGTCGAGACTGATATATACGCGCAACGCGTCACCGCACAACGGATTTTTGCCGTCAGCATACTGATCGGCATCCTCGATCTCGCGAAAATTTCGCGGGTTCTTGTTGTGCTCTAAAATTACTTCCTGATAAAGGTCACTTAGTTCGGACATAATTCCATTTTATTATGTCCGAACCGATTAACCTAGCTAGAAAAGCCCGACAATATTGCCTTCGGCGTCGATATCGACCCTTTCGGCGGCCGGATGCTCCGGCAGGGCAGGCATTGTACGCATATCGCCGCAGACGGGATAGATAAAGCCGGCTCCGACGCTCGCACGAACCTCGCGGACGGGGAAAGTGAAACCGGTCGGTGCTCCCTTAAGCGTCGGGTCGTGGCTCAGGCTGAGGTGGGTTTTTGCCATGCAGATCGGCAGGTTGCCAAAGCCATTCGCCTCGTAGTCGGCGATCTGGCTCGACACTTGTGAGGTGTACGAAACGTCCGCGGCACCATAGATCTTGGTGGCAATGGTCTCGATCTTTGCCTTGATCGGCTGGTCGAGATCGTAGAGGAATTTGAATTCGTTCGGATGGTTTGCCGCCTCGATGACCATTTCGGCCAGCTCGATCGCACCGTTGCCACCCTCGGCGAAATGACGCGAAACGGCCGCTCCCAGTGCTCCGGCTTCGATCGAGATGCGTTTTACGGCCTCGATCTCTTCGGGGTGATCGGTGTCGAAAACGTTGATCGCGACGACCGGCGTCACACCGTGTAGTTTTACATTCTCGATCTGTTTGCGCAGATTCGCTGCTCCGGCCTCGACGTCGGCAACGTTATTTTCTAGCATTTCGGGCGGCAGAGGCTTTCCGGCGACGATCTTGTATTTACCGCTGTGCGATTTGAGCGCGCGGATGGTGGCGACAATGACGCAGGCGTCCGGTTTGAGCCCGCTGTAACGGCATTTGATGTTAAAGAATTTTTCCGCGCCGATATCAGCACCAAAACCCGACTCGGTAAACAGATAGTCGCTGCATTTTGCACCGATCAGGTCGGCGAGAATACTGCTGTTTCCGTGTGCCACGTTGGCAAATGGCCCCGCGTGGACAAGTGCAGGCGTATTTTCGAGCGTCTGCATTATCGTCGGCCGAATGGCGTCGCGCATCAGAACGGTCATCGCTCCTGCTGCACCGATCTCTTCGGCGGTGACGGGCTTTTTGTCGTGCGTCATACCGACGACAATGCGGCCGAAACGCTTGCGCATGTCTTGCAGCGAATTTGTCAGCGCCAAGATCGCCATCACTTCCGACGCGACCGTGATGTCAAAACCGGTCTCGCGCGGAATGCCGCCTTCCATGCGGCCGCCGAGGCCAATGATGATCTTTCGCAACGCTCGGTCATTTGTATCGACGACGCGTTTCCATGTGATGCTGTGCGGATTGATGTTGAGCGGATTGCCGCGAAGCAATTTATTATCGATCATTGCGGCGAGCAAATTGTTGGCCGCC
>JANLTF010000274.1:0-6398 GCA_031362825.1 Acidobacteriota bacterium
AGCGGCCAAATTGAGTTAAACTCAATTTTGTCATTTCTACATATACTTTCAGGAGCAAAACTAAATGCAAGAAGCATTGGGAATGGTTGAAACTAAAGGGCTTGTAGCGATGATCGAGGCGTCTGACGCGATGGTCAAGGCGGCGAATGTCCAACTTGTCGGCTACGAAAAGATCGGTGCCGGATTTGTGACCGCGATCGTTCGCGGCGATGTTGCTGCCGTTAAGGCTGCAACGGACGCCGGAGCCGCGGCCGCAAGACGCGTCGGCGAGCTGGTCAGCGTCCACGTGATACCGCGTCCTCATTCAAGCGTTGACGAGACATTGCCGGTAGTTAAGAAATAGGTTTTCGGTCTTGGGTTATTGGTTTTCGAAAACCAAAAGCCAAATACCTAAGACCAATTACGCCAATGATCATCGCCCGCATATTAGGCACGGTTGTGTCCACGCAGAAAGACGAACGTCTGCACGGCAAAAAGCTGCTCATCGTCAAGCCGATCAATCTCGACGGCACTGACCAGAGCGGCTATGTTGTCTCGGTGGACACCGTCGGTGCTGGTTTTCACGAAAAAGTGATCGTCGTTAGCGGGTCGTCCGCAAGGCTCGCCGAGGGCAATAAAGATTGTCCGGTCGATTCGGCGATCATCGGCGTGATCGACGAGGTAGATTTTACAGTCTAGATAGTCTTGGAAGTCAGGAAGTCTAGAAAGTCCTTCCCGCCTTCCAAGTCTTTCCAGACTTACTAGACTGATTTTTATGCAGATCGCCCGCGTCATTGGAACGGTTGTCGCTACCGTCAAGAACAAAGCTCTCGAGGGGAGGAAGTTCCTGATCGTGCAGACGCTCGACGCCGATCTGAAGCCAAAAGGCTCGCCAACAGTCGCTCTTGACGCGGTTGGAGCTGGTGAGGGCGAACTCGTCTTTTGGTGCCGAGGCAAGGAGGCGTCGTTTCCGTTCAAACGCGACGAAACCCCGACCGACTGCACGATCGTCGGAATAGTCGATTCGGACACCCACGTTTTTAATCCCTAAATGCTATTGGCCAGAGTCATTGGAAACGTAGTGGCAACGCAGAAGAATCAGCGTTACGAGGGAACTCGTTCCATGCTTTGCCGTCAGGTGACGCCCGAAGGCGAGGACATGGACTACACGTGTATTGCCCTCGATTCGGTCGGCTCAGGCGAAGGTGACACCGTAATAATCGTACAAGAAGGCTGGGGAGCATCGACAGCATCAACCGGAAAGCCAGGAGCCGCGATAGACTCAGCCATAGTAGGAGTGGTGGACTACGTCGACCTACTCAAAACTGAGAACCAAAACAAACATCCGATCTAATAGTTGATAGTTCATAAGTTCGCAGTTAATAGTTGGTACTAGAAACTGTCAACTAAAAACTAAACAACTGTTAATTGTTAGAATCAAAGGAATAATGGCCAAAAGTATTGCATTGGAGAAAGCGATTCAGTTTGCACTGCGGATAGTCAAACTCTACAAGTACCTGACAGAAGAGAAGAAGGAGTTTGTGTTGAGCAAACAAATGCTCGTTTCTGGCACGTTTATAGCAAAGCACGTTAAGGCCGCGACGGTTGCCGAGAGTCGCGGGAACTTTGGTTCTGAGATGTTCAAAGGAATGCAAATGGCATCAGATACCGAGCTTTGGCTGTTTCTCCTTCACGAAGGAGGCTGGCTTGAGGATAAATATTATGAGTCGATTAACGCCGATTGTGTCGAAATGATCAAGTTAACCGCATCGATATCTAAAACGTCACGCGAAAATGACTGAAATTCAAACTAGCTCAAAGAAGGACCTTGCTTCGCTTTTTGCAGCAATCGAAAAGCTCAATCACCGTCTGGAAAAGATCGAGCAAGGCAATGGCCCTTCTCAAATCTCAGATCTCAGATCTGAAATATCAAATCTTCAGTTAAGCCATCCAAGCCTCGACAAACTCAACGTCGCTGAGGCGATCGCGGATAGTATTTTCAGCCACTACCAAAAAGAAAAGGCCTGCCAGTTTGAACCCGACAAGCCTTGTGATCATTGCTCGATGTGCAATTCCCGCGGGTTTTGACCGTTACTTTGTCGCAGGGGCGACGGGAGCAGTTGCCGGAGCGTCCTTGCGTAGTGAGTTCGGATCACCAACCTTTGGTGCGGTCTTTGCACCTTCTTCTGCCTTAAAGAACGGCTCTTCCTTAAACCCTAACAGGCCAGCGGTCAACACGGCGGGAAATGAGTTCCGCGTCGTGTTGTAGGCCGTTACGGCATCGTTAAAGTCGATACGAGCTGTGTTCAAACGGTTCTCTGTACCAGAAAGCTCGTCCTGGACCTTCATAAACGCTTCGCTGGAACGCAGGGCCGGATAAGATTCTTGCAAACTCAAAAGACGACCAATCGTGCCGCCGAAACTATTGTTGGCGTCGATCACTGCCTGCTTTTGCTCGGGAGTCTTGTCTCCGTCGGCACCGGCTGGTGCGGCTTGCTGAGCGTTCAGCAGACGCGAGCGGGCGTCGGCGATCTGGCCGAATACCTCTTGCTCCTGTACGGCGGTCATTTTCGCGACATCGACGAGATTAGGAACCAGGTCAGCTCGACGCTGCATCGCGCTTTCGACGTTGGCCCATTTACCTTTGATCTGCTGCTGTTTGGCGGTCAGATCGTTGTAGCTGCAGCCGCTGAGGCCAAACGCTGCGAATAGAACCACTGATAATAATATTGCTCTTTTCATTATTGTTCTCCTGATAAGACGAAAAACTGATTACCTAAACTGAAATTTTTCCAACTGCATCGACCGAATTGATGACCTTTTCGATCTGTTCCATATATTCGCCGAACAAAGTGTTCGCGGCGGTCTCATCCATTGTTTCCGTGGTTTTATTCTCACGGATATCGAATATTTTTTCAAACGGCGTTCCGTCAATGCCCAGATGCTTTGACGCTAAGCCGACGATCTGACGCTTTGTCGTGAGCGGTTCGAGGCCGTGAATTATCAGAACCGCACGGAACAGCGCCGAGAAACTCGATAGACTCTCCGCCATCAAACTCTTCAAACCGTCCGCCGACAAAGACGCCGGAATATATTGCCGCCGCAGCAACAAAAGCTTGCTGCGAAGCTCATACTCGGTTTGATGCCTCAGGAACTGGTCTGAAATACTAAGGCCTTCGAGAACATCGGTGCCGTACAAGACCTTGTGAGCAACCGCCATCTGGTGAAACTCGATCGGGAACACGTCCGCCGCATTCTGGAGTTCGGAAACGGTGAAATAGACGGGAACCGGATGCCCCATTCTATGCCATTCGCGGACGCTGGCGTGAGCATTTCGCAGGTCCTGTGTGCCGATCTTGTTCAAGGCGATCAGAACGTTGTAGTCGGATTTTGCCGCGATAAAATCGCCGGCCGCCGCAGAACCATAGAGGATCACAGACGCAAGGTTGTCGCCGTGTGTTGATCTTAGATCGTCAATAAATGCTGAAAACTGGCTCATCATAATGGTTACCAATCGCCTCCTGCTCCGCCGCCGCCGAAGTCACCGCCACCGCCAAATCCGCCCCAGTCAGAGCCTCCGGATGAGCCGCCCCAATCACTTGAGGAACTTGAAGAACTTGAAGAACCGCCGCCGGACAAGGCCGAGCCGATAATTCCGCCGATCACAGCCGAGGCGATATCGCCTCCAGAGCCGCCACCGCCGCCTCCAAATCCGCCGCCGCCCCAACGGTCACGATCACCCTTTGAAGGGCCGCCTTTTGAACGACCGAATATTATGAGAAGTATAACCAAAATTATTACAGCACAGCAGAAAATGCCTCCGAAACTGAAGCCTGATGTGCTCTCAGGTCCTTTCGTTGGCTGAGTTTTGTTAGTGTTCGCGGGTGCATTGCCCTTGTTTCGAATCGCTTCGATGTAGGCGTCGATCGTGTCGGAGATGCCTTTGCTGTAATTGCCTTTTTTGAACTCGGGGACGAGGAATTGCCGCTGGAGGCTGCCGACAGCGCCGTCGGAGAGTTCGTCTTCGAGATCTTTGCTGACTTGGGTGAAATATTTGCGGTCGTCAATGGCGACGAGGAGCAACGCGCTTGGGTTATCGTCGAGTTTTGAGCCAATTTTCCAGCCGCGGGCGACGGCGAGGGAGTAATCGAAGATCGCGCGGTCGCCGGTGGTTTTTACCACTGCAACGGCGAGTTCGACCTGCGGGTTTGTCGATTCTTTGAAGGCTTTTAGCTTTGTTTCGAGTTGTTGTTTGGTCGCGGAATCGATGACTCCGGCGTAGTCGTTTATGAAGCCGGTCGGTGGCGGCAGTGGTGAATTATTTTGCGACCAGGGCGTTGGTTCTTGGGAAAAGCCGGTCGAAGCGGCCAAGAATAGTAATATGGCGGCGAGGAAGAGTTTTGTTTTTACCGGCCAGAAATTTTTATACATCAAGCGTGAAATCATCATGCCCAATCAAAGCACTAGTACGTCAGAATCTACTTTAATGTTCGCATTATGTACGTTTTGCCTCAACGACCGATGCGCGAAAAACACGCATGGCGGTGCGGACCGTTGGGTGCGACTCGGCGAATTGTAGGAGTTCGGCGGCATCGGGTTCGGCTGATAGAACTGGCATTTCGACGGTCTTTTCGCTGCGTCCGAGGTCGGGAATAAGGTGCGACATATCGCGTTTCGGAGCGGTCGCGGCGGCGGTGCCGTTTGTCGAAGCCATGCGGACAGGCAGGGGTTCTTCGGCGCCGAAGAGGTCGATGACCAGTTGTTTTGCGGTCGCGAGCGGCAAGAGCGTGTCACCGGAGAACGCTAGTTTTTCTTCGTAGCCGTCGTCGAGACGCGGATCGTCGAAGTGCTCGAGTTCTTCGCTCGTGAGCGAAGCGAGACGTGCTGTCGGCATCGAGGCGGCGGCGTTTACACGCTCCGGACGTTTTGGTGCGACGGGCAGATCGTCCGGGATGTCCATCGGAGCGTCGTAGAACGACATGTCTTCGGGTGGTTCGTCGAGCGAAAAATCGCGGTCGGGGGCTTCTTCGGGCGGTTCGACCTGCGATCTTGGGATCGGCGTTACGATAGGGTCAACTGGCGGAACCACTTCCTTTACAACAGGTTGTAAGTCTTCGGCCACCGGCTCAGGCTTAGCAACAACTTGCTCTACTTGCGGTTCTTCCTTTGCAGTTACGGGCTCGGGAATCGTAACCGTCGGTTTCGGCGGTTCAGGAATTAGAGTTTTTTTTTCCGCGATGGGGATGCCGCTGCCTGATTCGAGGGCCGAGAGACGGTTCAGGATGTCTTCGATGGCGACGACGCGGCGCATTTCTATTAGGCGAATGAGGCCTATTTCGAGGATATGGCGTGAGTGCGAAGCTTCTTTTAGTTTGGTCTCAGTCTCAGCCAATCCATTAAAGAAACGGAGCAGGTCTGCCTCGGTGAAAGGCTCACTGGAGGCCTTCATTTCGTCGGGTGAGAGCAGGACTGATTCGTATAGTTTTGATTCGGAACCGGCGACTTTGAAGACGAGCAGATCGCGAAAGAGTCCGAGCAGATCGCGGCAGAAATTTCGCAGATCGTGGCCTCGGCCGATGAGGTCGTCGACTACGTCGAGCGTGCCTTTGGCGTCCTTTTCGGCGATCGCTTTTATGACCTTGGAAAGCGTCTCGACACCAGTAAAACCGAGGGCTTTGGTTACATTTTCGGATGTTATTTCTTCGCCCGAAAAGCTGATGACCTGATCAAAATTGCTTTGTGCGTCACGCATCGAGCCTTCGCCGGAACGGGCGAGTTCGCGCAGGGCGTCGTCGGTGATGTTGATCTTTTCGGCGTCGGCGATGAGCTTTAGGCGGTCAAATATTTTCGGCAGCGGAATCGTGCGAAATTCGAATTCCTGGCAACGCGAAAGGATCGTTTCCGGAACCTTGTGCAACTCGGTCGTCGCCATTATGAAGACCACGTTTTCAGGCGGTTCTTCGAGTGTTTTGAGCAGTGCGTTAAAGGCGGCTTTCGAGAGCTGATGAATCTCGTCGATAATAAATACCTTGTATCTGTCGCGTGCCGGATTGAAATTTATGCTTTCTAATATCGTTTCGCGAACATCGTCGATGCCGGTGTGCGAAGCGGCGTCGATCTCAAGCACATCCATCGAACGCCCCTCAGCGATCTCGATGCAAGACGGACAAATATCCGCGTCGGTCAGTAAACACGGCGTTAGATTGGGCTTGCCGTCGGTTTTGTGGCAATTAAGGGCTTTAGCGAGAATGCGGGCGGTCGTGGTCTTGCCGACGCCACGTGAACCGGAAAACAGATACGCGTGGTGCAGGCGGTCAAATTCCAGTGCGTTACGCAGTGTCTGCGTAATGATTTCCTGGCCAGTGACCTCTTCAAAGGTCTGCGGCCGCCATTTTCGGGCTATGACCTGATACGACATT
>JANLTF010000339.1:0-4170 GCA_031362825.1 Acidobacteriota bacterium
TGCAAACCGGATGAGCAAACGTCACGTGGCCGACGATGCCTTCGCCGAAGAAAGTCGATTCTTTCGCACGCGTCACCGTCCGGTCAAAGAACTGGTCAGGGATCACGAAATCCGTCGGAGCATAATGTTCCTGCAAACTGCCGACCGCCGACACCGATAGGATGTACTCGACGCCGAGCAGTTTCATCGCGTAGATGTTTGCCCGGTAGGGGAGTTCGCTGGGCGTGAATTTGTGCCCGCGTGCGTGACGCGGCAGGAACGCAACGGTCACGCCGTCGAGTTCGCCGACGATAAACGCGTCCGACGGGTCGCCAAACGGAGTGCTTACGGGCACTTCGCGTACATTCTCAAGTTCCGGCATCTGGTAAAGCCCGCTCCCGCCGATGATTCCAATGTTTACGTTTTCCATGATCTATGCGAATACAAGCCGACCTCTTGGCTCAGGTATCGAACGCCCAATAGCCGTGGCGGTTTGCAACCATTCGTCAATAATGACCTCGGCGTTATATAGAGCTTGCTGGTAGGTTTCACCATCGGCCATGCAGCCGGGCAACTCCGGCACCTCGGCCACGAAAGCGTTGTCGTCGGCACTCCAATATATTATGATCTCGTATTTACTCATCATCCGCTCCCAGTTTGTACTTCAGTATTATATTACGAACTTGCTTTACTTGATACGGTTTAGCCTTATTTTGTTTTGGCTGAAGGTTGACGATTTCCTCAATGCCAGTCATTAAAAATATATGATGACTTCCGCTGATTCGTTCGTCGAATCCTAGAGCGGTCATCAGTTTACTTAGATCATCGAAATCTATATTGCGTCGGAGTAACCGAGAAGTATCTTCTCTCGAATTTTATCGATCTTTGACATTCGCCGATATTAGTTCTTAGAAACAAGTTAAGGGGCGACTCAGAAAATCACCCCTTACCTTGCGAAAAGCCTTAGCTCTATTTTTTCTTCGGCTCCGGTTTCTTAGGCTCGGGCTTTGCCGGTTTGGGGCCGCCGGGACCATCAGGGCCGCCTGGACCACCCGGTCCGCCGGGGCCACCCGGTCCTCCCGGAGGCATTCCCTGCATCTGCTGCCGCTGCTGCATTTGTTTCAGCTGATCTTCGCTAACCGCAGGAACCGTGAAGTCGTCAGGAACCGAGATGTTATTGGCCGCGACGATCTCGTCGAGCATCTTCTTCTCCTTTTCCTCTTCCAGCTTCGCCCGGACAAACTCCTTGACCGGCATCTCTCGTGCCTGCGGTTTGTCCGGATCTTTGTAGTTGGTCGAGATCAGGATGTGACGAGCATCATAGCTTTCGGCTCCAGGTGCCGCACCAGGTTCGGCTGCTTTGGGATCTTTGTTTGTGCTCGGGCCGAGTTTTCGTTCGAGCTTGATGATATGAAAACCAAAATCGGTCTCGATCAGCTCAGGGTTGACCTGTCCCGGTTCGACGGCGAGGGCACCTGTTTCAAAAGGTGCGACCATTCGTCCCTTCGGCACATCTTTATAGATGCCGCCTTGTCCAACGCCGTCAGGGCCTTTGTTGCCGGGATCTTCGGAAAACTCATTAGCCAAAGTGGCAAAATCTTCGCCCGCCTTTGCCCGCTCAAGTATTTGCTGAGCCTTGGCACGCTTTTCTTTCGGATCGAGTTCGGGATGCTCGGCAATATATTTAGCAATATCTTCGTCGGTCACCTTCATTTTATCGGCGATCGTCTCAGAGTAAATACGGGCAAGGAACTGGGCCTGCTGCAACTTTACCTGGAGATTTACTTTGGCAATAAATGCCTTGTCCAATTCGCCCGCGGCGGCCTTTGTTTCAAACTCTTTACGGTATATGCGGATCTTTGCAAAAACGTCCTTAGCCTGCGTTTTTTCTTCTTCCGAGATCTCACGATCCTTCATCTCGGGGCTGCTAGCCTTCAAGAGCGTGACCTTTGCGTCGAGAAAATCCTGAAACTCCGATTCGTGGCTGCGGGCGTCGGCAGCTTCTCCGAGGCCGATCTTTTCCATCGTAGATGCGAACCAGCCTTTGCCGGCAGCGGGCTGACTGTCCTGCCCCCAGTATTCGGCAACCATGTCTTCCGTAATAAAACCGAACGGCGGCATCGAACCCTTGTCCTTGTTGATTTCGCGATCATAGTTGACAGCGGTGATCTCAGCCTTGATGTTCTGCATTTCCTGGCGGTTGGGATTCTGGCTTGTCATGCCCTCTTTCTGGGCCTGGCTGGCGAACGCCAGAAGTTGCTTCAGGTTGTCGATCTGCTGCTTCTTCATCTCAGGCTCGTCGTTGAGCCGTTTGAGGATCATCGGATTCGACTTAGCAACATCTGCGAGAAGCATCTCGATCTCCTCGCGGCTGATCGAGTTAAACGACTCATGCGTTTGTCCGCCGACCTTCTTTTTCCAAACAACAAGCCCGGCACCGATCGCAATGATGGCGATGATCAAAATAAGTCCTTTTGTTAAATTGCTCAATGGATAAGTCCTCACTTACTGATAATTCTGATAAATGTCAAACGGTAATGATAGCAAAGACCATCGATTTCGGCTAATCAAAACAGACTATTTGAGTGTTTGTACGAGTTCGAGAAGGACACCGCCCGAGGCGGCAGGGTGGACGAATGCGACGAGGCAGCCTTCGGCGCCGATTCGCGGGGTTTCGTCGATGAGGCGCATTCCTTGGGATTTTAGTTTTGCGAGCGATGCCTCGATGTCGTCAACCTCGACGGCGATATGGTGGATGCCGCCGCCGCGCTTTTCAAGAAATTTCGAGATCGGCGAATCGTCGCTCGTCGGTTCGAGCAACTCGATGCGGGCTTCCCCGATCGGCAACATTGCAACGCGAACCTTTTGATCTTTGACAATTTCGGTGTGTACATTCTCTAGTCCGAGAGCATCGCCCCAAAACTGAAGAGCTTCGTCGATGCCTTTTGTTGCAATGCCTAGGTGATTGATCTTCATAGGATATTGTAGCTTCACGCCGCCCGCTCAGGCAGGCGGTTCTGACAGGATCTCTTCGACCGCCGAATATGGGTCGTTTTTCTTCTCCGCAATCTCAAGCGCTAGTTTATCGAGTTTTTCGTTTGTGCCGTTTCGATTCATCAGGTCGGACAGGAGTCGCTCTTGCAGCAGTTCGAGCAGACGCCATTTTGCTATCGCGTGGCGGCGGACGGTGCTGCCTTCGCCTTCGCGTTGAAATTTGTGATATGCCTCGATCGCTTTTGCAAGGTCGTCGATGCCTTTGCTCTCGGTCGCAATAGTTTTGACGATCGGCGGCATCCACATGTCAGGGCGATGGGCGAGGCCTAGCAGGGCCTCAAGTTCCTTTTGGGTGCGGATGACGCCTTCGCGATCTGCCTTGTTGATGACAAAACAATCTCCGATCTCCATGATCCCGGCCTTGATCGCTTGGATGTCATCACCCATTCCCGGCACAAGAACGACGACTGATACATCCGCTGCCTTTATAATTTCGACTTCGTCCTGCCCAACGCCTACGGTCTCGACGAGTACTTTGTCAAAACCGGCAGCATCTAGAAGAGAAACTGCATCGACCGTTGCACGCGAAAGTCCACCGAGATTCCCACGTGTCGCCATCGAACGTATAAATACGCCCTTTTCCATTCCAAGCGTCGCCATTCGGATGCGGTCACCGAGGATCGCGCCGCCGGAAAACGGGCTTGACGGGTCGATGCAGATGATCCCGACCTTGTCACCGGCGTTTTTATAATGAAGAGCGAGCTTATCGACGAGGGACGATTTGCCGGCTCCGGGCGAACCAGTGATACCAATGACGACCGCCTTTCCGGTGTGCGGAAAAACGGCCTTCATCAATTCGGCTGCACCTGCGGCACCGCTTTCCACGCGTGTGATCGCACGGGCAACGGCACGAGGTTCGCCCTTCAAGAGATTTTTTATGAGCTCGGGATTCTGCATTACATGAAGACCAAGCACTAATTTTCTCATTCTTTAAGGCAAAAGCAAAAATGACGAGCCTCACGACTCGTCACTCTCTTAATTTTAGATTTGAAATTCCAGATTTGAAATTTTAATTTTCCGACCAATGACCAATGACCAATGACCAATGATTACATTTGGCCTTCATCCGCCGAAGGCCCGTAGATCGACGGGACCGGGATGTCGTTGAGGCGAAGATAGACGGAAAGCTGGCCGCGG
>JANLTF010000346.1:0-1562 GCA_031362825.1 Acidobacteriota bacterium
ACGCCAATAAAGAGTCCGGTGTCGGTGCGAAGGGTGCCTGTGGTCATGGGGACGGGCTGCTTACGAGACATACTGTCTGCCAACAGCAGCAGCGCCGTAATGGGGACATAGCGCCCCATCAGTAAACTAAAGCAGGTGCTAAGGTTCCACCAGAGGGCAGTGGCGATAGGGGTAGCGCCAGCGGCGATCGCAAAGGGTGACGGCTGGGAATCTCCTAACCCCTCAAACCCAGACCCGTTGTTAGCAGCGGCGGAAGCATACTCATAAATCACCTGCGCCAGCCCGTGAAACCCAGGGTTGCTGATGCCGCCCAACTGATTGGGGAAGGCTAGGGTAATGGCACCTGGAATTAAAATGGCGATCGGGTGAATCAGCAGCAGCAAAAAGCTGGCGAGTACCACCTCGCGCTTTTCAATCTTGCGCCCCAAAAATTCCGGTGTGCGGCCTACCATTAGCCCTGTCACAAACACCGCTAAAATCATGTAGGTGAATAGATAGGCTGTTCCAGTGCCCTGTCCACCCCAAATAATTTGTAAAAACATATTAGAGAGGGTCACAAAACCCCCACTCGGCATAAACGAATCATGCAGACTGTTAACTGCGCCCGTCATGGTTCCGGTCGTCGAGACGGCGTACAGGGCAGACTGCGCCCATCCAAACCGAACTTCTTTGCCTTCTAGGTTGGGTGCCTGACCGCCCAGCAGCGCATTGACCGCAGGGTTGCCCTGGTATTCGCCAATCGCCGTCACAATAATGAACGCCACATAAAGAACAAGCACCATGCCATAGACGAGCCATGCCTGTTTTCGGTTGTTGGCAAACACGCCATAGGTATAAATCAGGCTGCTGGGAATTGCCATCAACCCAATAATTTGGAGCAAATTTGTAAACGGACTTGGGTTCTCGAAGGGATGCGCTGCATTGATGGCAAAAAATCCGCCGCCGTTTTCGCCGAGCTGTTTGATGATTTCAAAGTGCGCCACCGGACCACGGGCGATCGCCTGACTCACCGCAGGGTCTTCGAGAGTTGCTACTACCGCTGGCCCCGATAAAGTCTCTGGTACGCCTGCTGCGATAAAAATAATGGCTCCCACGATGCTAATGGGCAGCAAAATGCGGGTAATAGAGCGAATTAAATCCACATAAAAATTGCCCAAAGGCCGACCTGTCAGCCCTCGGATAAACGCAATGCCGACAGCCAGCCCCGTCGCTGCCGACGTAAACATAGGGTATCCCAACGCCCACATTTGGCTACCATAGCTGAGGTAGGTTTCGCCAGAGTAGTGCTGCTGGTTGGTGTTGGTAATAAAGGAAATCGCGGTGTGCAGCGTCGTATCCCAGGTTGGGGCACCGACACCTGTGGGGTTGAGAGGCAGCCATCCTTGATTGGCAATGATAAAAATGATTATCGCAACCATTACAACGTTGCTGTACAGAATCGCCCGTGTGTACTGCCAGCCCGTCATGCTTTCTCGCGCCTGTATGCCAACCAGCCCGTAGATAACGCGCTCAACCGGATTCAGAATCCGATCTAGAAAAGACCTTTCGCCCAGGTACACACG
>JANLTF010000382.1:0-4532 GCA_031362825.1 Acidobacteriota bacterium
ACGCGAAGGCCGAGTTCGGCTTCTTCTTCGTTTGCGAGATTCGGGTTAAAGGAACCTGCCTGCAAGAGGGCCTCGCGGCGATAAAGGCAGCTTGGGCCGCGAAGCCACTGCACGTTCATCACTTCGTCCGATCGTACGTCAATGTCGTAGACTTGGGTTCCCGTTTCGTCGAGATCATCGATCTGGCCGTTGACGCCTCCGAGTGTCTTGTCGGTTTGGAAATGCTCGATCGCTTTCGGCAAGAAATCGGGATATATAAGCGTGTCGGCATCGAGGAATAGAATGTACTCGCCGGTTGCCGCGATTGATCCGGCGTAACGTCCGGCGGATGGAGAGGCACGCAAGTTCGGGTCGAGCATCACCACATTGACGCCGTATTTCTGAACGACAGCGACCGTGTTGTCAGTCGAATTTGAGTCAACGTAGATCATCTCGGCACCGCCGATCTCATTGGCGGCGGCGAGAGCGGCATCGATGCATTTGCCGATGCTGCCTTCCTCATTACGCCCGATAATCACTATGGAAACTGTGTGTTTCATACTGTTTCTAACGGCCCGATAACTGATGATTACGGCTCCACGACCGACGCCAATTTGCGATCGGCTCAGTCAGGGCAGGCGGCAAGGCCGATTTCACGGCGGCCCGTATCTTTTCCAAACCATCGCCGATGGTCTCATGTATGATCACCGCCGGTGTTGCGAGACTCATCCGCATATTTACGAGATCAGTTCGGCCGTTTGCCCAATCGGATTTATATGTTTCGTCGCCGCGAAGAAGATCGTAGAGCGTTGCCCCGCGTTCGACGGCCGCCTGTACCGACAGGCCGAGCAGGACGAGGCCGACGCTCAGATTTGAAAAGTCGAGATCGTAGCCAGAATTGTAATAATAGAATGTGCGACCGTTATCGAGCCCATAGATCGAACTGCGGCATTCGCCGTCGAGCCATAGTTCGTCAAAGCGGATCATTCCCGCGGCGGAAAGTTCGTCGACGATCTGCCGCTGGAACGAGATGAGACGCGGATGGCCCGATAGTTCTGAGCCGCCGGATGTTGCCCAACGTTCTTCGTGCAGATGTAAGAAGCGGTCAAATGCGGGGCCGGTTTCGGACGGAGATGTGACCGAGCGGAACTCGAAGCCGGGCATTTTTGCGAGCTTTTTGAGCTTGCGCCTGAAATTGTCTTTCCGGCGGCTCTCTCTCAACACTGTGTCCCAGCCGGCGGTCAGGTCTATCTGAGGGCATACGGCCACGACCGATTCCAGTGAACGGCTATATCGGAGGTCCATCTGCTTTGCATGTTTTTTCAGAGCTTTGAGAGTAACCGATCCGCCGTCCAGATTTTCGAACGAGATCGTTTCGCACGTTTCGCTGTTGTTCAGGTATTCGAGGATCGATTCGATAGCGTCAATACGGTCTTCGGGCCTAGAGATAACGTCAAGATGGTCAGCTCCGCCGACGCCCTCGCCCATCATGCCGAGCCGGTTGATACGCATCCCGGCAAATCTTTTGCGTTCGCGGAATAGTGGCAAGATCGCGATCAGGTCACCGCCGCGATATACGCTCAGGATCACTGGTGAGCGATCATCGCCAAAATGCCTGAACCAGGTCGACATCCACTCCCATGACGAGAAAGGAGAACAATCCGACGCAGCATAGATCTCTCGCCACTGCTGTTCAACGGCGGCAAAGACATCGCTTGACGACCCTTCTTGTATTACAAAACGATTCATTTTCTATTTTTGGGCATGTGCCGGAACCAACTTCGGATCAACTTCGGACCTTAGTCCGCGCAATCTGGTAATGATCTTGAACTTCCATGTCCAAAGAAGCTTGCCGAATAGCCCGGGACGGAATATGTAAAGGGCGACGTGTTCGCGTTCGCCTGTCGCCCAGAAACGTTTATTGGGCGTCGCAGGGCTGAGAAAATCGATCTCGGTCGATCCGTCTCGGATGCAGTCACTCAAAAGCTCGCGGAAAAGAAGGTTGCCGGGCGAGTATTTGGAATATTCTTCGTCGTAAGATGTTTTCCAATGTATCGTTTCGTCGCCGTATCTGATGTTCAGGCTCATTGCGATCGTCTTGCCGTCGAGCTTTAGCTGATAGACGAAGAGCGACTGATTCGCGGCAACTTCGCGTGCAAACTCCTCGTGCATTCGAGCGACGAGCGGATCGTCAGTAACGGCAGTGCCGCCGCGGCCTTTCCAGCCTTTCGATTCGAGGGCGAAATAGGTCTGCATCAGCTCCGGCGATGCCTCTGTACTGACGACGAATTCGACATCGCCGAGTTCTTTGAGACGGCGGAGGCGACGGTCGAGTTCCTGTCGGAGATGTTTTCTCGATCCTTTGAAAAAATCCGTGATAGCCTGTTGTTTGTCTTCCGCCTGAGGCAGCGTAATGTACGGAGCGCTGTCCATTTCCCAAACTCCGGTGCGGTAATCCTCTTTTTCAGCAAGATCGAGCACGTCGGCGAGCCAACTGTCGCTTCTGACAAGTCGAAACTCCAGAACGTCCCAACCGGAACTGCCCTTTATAGTGTTCCAAATAGACCTTGTTACGCTATCTCGATCGCCCTCATCGGCTCCGTGAATCAAATCAAACCTTTGAGTATTGAGGTTAAAAATGGATTGCAATTTCCTGACTGGAATGCCATGCAGGGTTCCTCGCTTTTTCGAGAGCGGCAATACGGCACGCAGTTTTCCGTTGGGGCGAATCGTGACAACGTCAACCTCCTTTTCAAAATTGCGAACGAAAGCGGTGAACCATTCGGGGCGGAAAAATGGGGCAGTGCGTGCACCTTCATTGCACAATGCTGTCCATTCAGCCGAAATTCGCCCGATGATCTCAATTCCACCTGTTAATACTTCTATTACTTCCATCCAATTAGCCGAGATGGACTACCCAATTGTTGGGATTGTCCTTTGAGAGCGTAAATCTTGCTGATACTTTCTTCCGTGCCTTTGTTGTCGCGGTAACTTCGTATTTTCCGAAAAAGCCGCTGAGTGCAACCCGCCCGTCGGTGTCGGTTGTCGCGGCACTATTTGTCTTCCATTCGGAGTTGATCAACCTTTCTAGTTCGCGGTAAGCGGGTTTTGGCGCGCCGTTTTCACTGATAAGACCAATGCCGGGGAGCCATGCGCGTTCGTCATCGAGACCCCAGGTTGTGATCGCTTCGACATTCGGATTGCCAAAAGCGACGGTGTAAAACTCGCGATAGAATTCAGCTTGTCGGTCGCCATCCCATACGCCTTCACGATATTTTCCGGAGATCGGTTGGGCGGTTTTTCGGTCATAATAATCACGGGTCTGGGCACTAAATTCGGTGATCTGGATCGGCTTTCCTAGCGTCGAATAGCGCACTAGCTGTTCAGCTACATTTGAGGGCTCGTACCACTCGCCGTTGGCGTGTGCCTGAATTCCGATCACGTCGATCGGAACACCGTTCGCGAGTAGACGCTGGACGAGATCGAGATACCGGTCGCGGTTGTAATTGTGTTCAGGGAGAGAACCGAAAACTCCGTATTCATTGAGCAAACGTCGCCCGTTTGGAGATGCTTGTTGTGCCGTTTTAAACGCGGCGGAAATGTATTCGTCAGTCCCGAGCGACGCAAAAACGTCGTTCTTCCGGGCTAGTGGCTCGTTGACGATCTCCAAATCGGTTACTTTTTCGTTTTTCGTAACGACAGACTTTACACGGCGTTCGAGAGTTGCGGCGAGATCTTTTTTTTCTCGCGGCAGCCAGGCGGGCGTACCGTATTTATTTGTTCCCCAAAGTATTGGAGCAGCCTGTATCCGAAGTTCAAGGCTGAGAGCGAGTTCCGTCTCGCGGTCGAACCATGTCCAATTTTCTTCGCCGTGCCGATTCTCTGTAGCATCCCAATATGTGCCAATAACCGCGTAATTGAATAATCCGGAAAAATTGCGTTCATAATCCGGCAGTTTCGCCGGGTCGAGATCGTCGATCTTGAGATAACAGCCAAATTTGAAGTCGTGAGAAAGCTGTTTTATTTCAAGGTGTGCGTCAGGAACCGGGCGACCGCTTCCGTCAACTACCCTGATACGGATCTCGCCTTTTCTGTGCTGTTCGATAGCTTTTTTTGCAGACTCGATCGCGGCTCGATTCTTAGCTGCTTGTAATGCCTTCGCGTCCGAGTTTTCAGATACTGATGTTGCGGACGTCCGGCAAGACAGGTTTAGAATTAGAAACGATGCGATCATCGCGAGAGCAACAAAACGAACGCCGCCATAGATTGAAGGGCGGTCGTTCGCTGAGTAAGAGATATCTTTCTGTCGGTACAATTTCTTCCTTTCCGGCCGGTTATCCAAACCGCATTTGGGCCTTCGGCGTTATTGTGTCTTCGATCGCCCGTTTTCGAAGTTTCGTCACCTGAAGAGCTAGATAGATAAGGTAGAGGGCGTTGATCTTGGTGTATCGTTCCCACAGGCGGCGTGGTTCTTGAGCGAAGCGGAACAGCCATTCGAAACCGCGTTTTTGCATCCACGCCGGAGCCTGCGGAAGCAGCCCCGCGTGAAAATC
>JANLTF010000417.1:0-9248 GCA_031362825.1 Acidobacteriota bacterium
CCGAATTGGAATGTAGGAGCAATATTACCGGAGACAAATCTATGACAACACGTTTCAGATCAATAAACTATCATCTTGCCGGCATCCTTTTTATTTTTTTTATCGGATTGGCGTCCGTTGCGGCTCAGACAACACCGCAGACACATGATGAATTCGTTGCGGCCGGACAACAGGCGGCCAAGAGTGGTGATTTTGCCACCGGTATCAAATGGTACACAAAGGCTATCGCGGTACGGCCGGATAATTTCGACATTATTTACGCCCGCGGTGGTGCTTACACGGCGATAGGTAAATACGACAATGCATTAAAAGATCTGGACGTCGTGGTCAAAAAGTACCCTCAAAATATTATGGTGCTGTACCTACGCGGCAGTATTTATAACGCCAAAAAAGATCATAAAAAAGGATTGGCCGAGGGCGAAACGATGATCGCGATCGACCCGACGAGCGGTAAGGGCTATCAGATCCGCGGCGGAGCTTTTGCGGGACAAAAGAAACATAGTGAGGCCGAGGCGGACCTGACAAAGGCGATAAGCCTCGATCCTCGTGATCATCTCAACTATGTGCTCCGTGGAGCAGTCTATGAGGAACAAGGCATGGCCGGAAAATCGCAGGCGGACAAGCTAAAGGCCGAACAGATACAGCGTGGGCAATGACCTTTTGTTCGTAAAATCGAAAGAGACGCGAAATCTATCTCGCGTCTCTTTTTTATCTATTTGAGTTTCTTTGGCGCAAAGGTTTTGTCGTCTATTTTTACGTTGTGTTTGTATAGTTTAACCGTTGAGACGATGTTGCCGTTGCCGGGATTGTAGCTGATCATTTTGTATGGCAGCATGAGGCCGTCGACCGCGCGGTAATCGTCGAAAGTGATGGTATATGGTATCGTCTGCGCACTCGTGCTGGATGTGATGATGCCGGTGCGTTTTAGCAGATAGAAGGTTTTGGTGGAGTAGTATTCGGTAAACGGGCTGCCCTTGTTCGGCTCGATATCGACGACGTAGCAATCCTCTTCGCCGACCTTGGCGTTCGGTTTGACCGTGACCTTTTTGTAGAACGTTTTCCAGTTTAGCTGGCCGTAAAGATCGGATGAGACGGCGATGTCTTCGAGGCGTTTGCCGGTGTATTTTTCGACGGGCGCAAAGCTGTACATCTCTTCAGCATTGGTGCCGTCGAAAAATTCCCAGCCGGTCGCGATGGTCTTGCCAAGTGCGATCAAGGTCATATCGGTCGCCGATTTGTTCGGCGCTTTTGACCAACTGACCGAACGGCCCTGGACGCCCTGATTTTCGAGATCAACGTCGGCCTCAGTATAGCGCGTCGTGATCTTTCGCCAGTTGGCCTCGCCGCCGGCGGCATCTATGGCCTTTTGCATCAGTTCGTCAACCGCGATCGGAGGCAGGCTGGCAGCCAGCGTTCCGGCGAGTTTGAATTCGAATTCACCTTCGGGCTGTGTGACGACGACGCTGGTCAGTTTGCCCGCTGCATCACGTTTGGCTTTGAGCGAATAGGTCTCAGGCAGCGGCGAGAGCGAATATTTGTCCTTTTCCAGCTCGATGAGGGCATAGGGCTGCTGGCCGGGAATGTTGAAAGTCACTTTTCCGGCGTCTTCTTTTACCTCGATGACCGCTTCGGTGCTGCCCGGCGGTGTGTATCTGCCGATCAATTCTTTTGCGGCTTTCGATTCGGGGGCTGTTGTTTTCGGTGCGTCGCCCGTAATGCGCGGGAGCTTTCGGTTGCCTTGCGGCTGGATCATCTCGAGTTCGGTCGCATCGCCGGTCTCGGGTGTGAATTTTGCTCCAAAACCATCGGGCAGCCCCAACGCTTTGAATGTGCGTGGTGCGGTTCGTTCAAGCTTGTACGGCGGCTGGCCGGGGACGACGAGGAAGAGATCTTCGCCCTCGATCTTGACCTCGATCGAGCGTTCGGCGGTACCGTATTTTCCGGCGAGAAGCTGCATTGTTTTGAGCGGAAGTTTGACCGCTTCGTCCTTTGGCCCGTCGAGGATCGTGGAGAAGATCGTCGGCATGATGTCGTTGCCGAGGCTCGAGCCGGATACGTTGGTGAGCATCACGAAGCCGATCTTTTTCTCGGGGATCATCGCGACGAGTGAATTGAATCCATCGATATTCCCACCGTGCTGGACGACCGTGTGGCCGTTCCATTTTTGCAGGAACCAGCCGAGGCCGTAGTCCATCGCCGGCGACATTTTCATCTGAGGTTTGATCCATTCGGCGAAGTTTGCCTCGGAGACGAGGCGTTTTCCATTAACGGTGCCGCCGTTCATCACGAAGCGAATCCACTCGCCCATATCGCGTGCGGACGAGTTGATCGAACCGGCCGGGGCAACCTCGTCGATGTCCCGGAAGGGCAGCTTTGTGGTCTCTTTTGTGTCGAAATTGTAGCTGTAGCCGAAGGAATAGTCTTTCGCCTTTTCCATCTGCTTCATGGACATGTTGCTGTTCGTCATGCCGAGCGGCTTGAAAATGCGGTCGGGGACAAACGTTTCCCAAGGCGTTTTCTGGGCTTGCGTGACGAGTTCGCCGGCGGCGGCGAACATGATGTTCTGGTATTGGAATTTCTCACGAAGTTTGGCGGTCGGCTTTGCCTGTGCGGCGACTTGTATCAATTCGGCACGATTTAGCTTGCCGGTGATCATCGCGAGATCGGTTCGGTTGAGACCAGACGAATGTGACATCAGATCGCGGATCGTGATGTTCTTGTCGGTCTCCGGATCGTACATTTTGAAGTACGGCAAGAGTTTCTTTGGCGAATCGTCGAGCGAAAGCTTGCCTTCGTCGGCGGTCATGAGGACTGAAAGAGCTGTGAATGCCTTGGTCGCCGAGCCGATCGCGAACTGCGTATCGGGCGTGACGACGATCTTGTTTTCAAAATCCTTGTAGCCGAGGCCTTTGATATAGATGATCTTATCGTCTTTGACGATGACCAGCGACATTCCCGGAATACCGAGTTCCTTGCGGCGTGCGTCGACCTTTTGCTCAATTTGCTGGAGGTGTTTCGAATAGTCGACCGCGGCTGTTTGAGTGCCGGTCTGCGCATAACCGATCTGCGGCAACGACAAGGTAAAGACCGAGAGAAGAAGCAGAAACGATAAGAAAGATCGCGATAAAGTATTATTCATTTGATGGCTCCGTAGTTTTTTATCAGCATTGGATACGCTAAAAAATCGCTAAAAGTTCTATTTGCAATACGCAAAAACGGTATTACAATCCTGTTAAATTTCTCAATAGGCCGAGCACTAAGCAGAGGTCTTACGTTTTGCTTTCGATTAATTCTGAAGTTCTGACACCGAATGCCATCAGGATGTAGAAGACCATAGCGACCTCTTGATCGCCGAGATTCCAGTGGACAAAGCCGCTTGCTACGAATCCAATGAGGGCGCCGAAGCAGCCGAGCAGAATGCCAACGACGCGCCAATCTGTGCCGCGCGCCTTGGTTATTCCTCGCCATAGAGTTCGGGCCACTAATGCGATGACGATGAGCCAAATAATGAGTGCGGGAATCCCGCGTTCGACGGCGATCTGGATCGGGGCCGAGTGAAAATGGCCCATCGGCAGAAAGCCGCCCTCGTACATTCCCCATTCCTGCCAGCGCTTTTGAACCGAGTCCATGCCGATGCCAACGATGAGGTTGCGCGGGCTGTCGGTCAGAAGTCGCGTTCCGTCGTTCCACATTACGAGACGATATCGGGTCGATTCGTCTTTTGAATCGAAGAATCCGGTTTGACGGCTCTGCTGTAGGAAAAACAGGCCGCCGATGACGACCGGAATTGCGATAACCGTCGCGGCGATCGCAAATTTCTTACTTGCACCGCGAAGAATGATCGCAAATGACGAGATCATCAATGCGAGCTGCGAAGCACGAGTAACTGTCAGTAAGAGAGCGAGGGATGCTCCGATAAATGCGGCGGCTAGCAGCGGAATTGTTGCTTTTCTCTGTCGGGCGAAGCAACCTATGGCGGCGATCAGGAGGCCGAAGATGAGCGATGCGATCAACTGCAGCACCTCGGAATAGGTGACATAATGGTTGTAAAAGCCCATGGATCGCCAGTTGTGGCTGAGCCTCCAACTTTCGATACCGAGCTCGTCGTTGGCGTTCGTGCCGGCGAGCAGATCCGCGCGTTTTACATCGACCACAAATTCAAAATCGGGGCGATAGAACTTGATCTTAGACACCTCGTTCTGCGCGATGGCGGCGACTATATCTTCGGGAGTTTTGACCTTCTTGCCGTTTGCGGCGAGCAGCGTGTCGCCTTCCCAGAGCAAGGCTTTGGCGAGCGGGCCGTCAGGTTTTAGACCGTGTATCTCAACGCCGCGGCCGATCATACGATGGACCGGAGTCCAGACGACATTGACCATGCACGAGACAATTAGAGCGAAGGCGAGAAAGTAGACCGCCCTGAGTCGTCTTATATTTGCGGCGGCGAAAACGAAGATCAGAAAGACCGAAACGCCGCGAAGGCAATTGATCGAGACGGCTGGTTCGTATGAGAAAACGGCACTGACGACCGACCAGCCAAAAAGTGCGAAAAGAGCTATATTTAGCGGGCGAAACTTGAGATCTTTACGCGGACGAAAGAGAAATCCAGCGGCCCACGCAAGCGTTCCGAGGCCCCACGAAATTTGCGTCGCGGCTATCGAATGGGGCGCCGAAACGACCATCAACGTCAGAAAAACGAAGGCGATGCGTTCGAGCCAGCGGGCGATAGACCTAGCCGACTCGATACCGGCGAGAGCATCCAATTTTTCGGTCAAGCTTTGCATTAAGTGTTGGACTTTGGCATTCTCGGAAACAGCAAATAGTCTGCCAATATTCGGCAAAATATGCAAAATACTTAAGAATGCAGCAAATCGACCTAGCACAAACGGCCGAGATCAACCTATATTACGATCTGTGGGTGCCCGATGACCTCGCGGACGCGGCACCGCTGCTCGTGGCGGTTCATGGCTACGGCGCGCACAAGCGATATATGCTTCGCGAGGCGAGACAGGTGGCACCGGACAATTTCGTCATCGCGTCGATACAGGCCCCGCACCCGCATTTTCGGCAAACACCCGATGGATACCGTGTCGGTTACGGGTGGTTGTCGGATCAAAAGAGCGAAGAATATGTACGTCTGCATCACAAGTTCGTGCTCGATGTGATCGCAAAACTTGCGGGCGACGGCCTTGTGGACGAGCGCCGTATTTGCATCTACGGTTTTTCGCAGGCGTGTGCGCTCGATTTTAGATTTGCGTTCACCTATCCGGAAGTCCTTGCTGGTGTCATAGGCGTGTGCGGCGGTATTCCCGGCGATCTCGAAACAAACGAGATCTACAAACCGTTCGATGCGCAAACCTTTTACCTCTACGGCGACGATGACGAATTTTACACGCAGGAACAATTCGCGGAATTCAACGAAAAACTGAGTGCACGCTTGCCCAATTTCCAATCAAAACAGTACACCGCCAAACACGAGATAACGCAGGAAATGCGGGATGATATCAAAGAGTGGCTTATAAAGATATGAGTCGGCTTAAGACTCGTAACGCAAAGACCGCAAAGAACGCAGTGGAGAAGATCGACTATTTTATCTTCGGGTTTCTGACCTCGATCTCGGGCGGCAGATCGAATTTGGGAATGTCGTTGCCATAGTCGTCTTTAATGATCTCGATCTTGATATCGGCTGGTTTGATCTTGGCTAAGGCGGTTTTGGGGCCGTAGAGAATTGCCGTGGCAGCTTTTCCCGGAAAGCCGGGAACAGGAACTGATATTTGTCTTTCGGCGCGCTTTTCGCCGATGCGGACGAACACATCTACGACCGTGTTAAAGATCGTAACTTTATTATTCGCAACGGTAACTGGTATTTGCCGGGCAGTAAAATCTTCGCGGCGGCCGGTGAGCGGGATCTTGTCAGTCAGAAGCTGGTCGATGGCGTTTACAAGGCTTGCGGGGCCGCGGACCTTTACTTTTTGCGGCAACGTCGCGGGTTCTCCGTAAAGTTCGAATCCGGTTTCGGGCGTGCCGTCGGTGACCGCTTTTACAGCAATTTCTTTTTCTTCGATCGCTTCGATCGTGACCGCGATGCGACTTGGCTGCAGATCGAATACCTTTACGCCATCGGGCAGTGGGACCGAGACACTTTCGGGTGTTAGTGTCAGGACGCTTTCGCCGGGAGCGAGTTCGGTCAGATCGACGTAGGCGACAAGATCGTTGCGCCGGATCTGTTCGATCTTTTCATCGAGCCCGCGAACCCGGATCTCGACCTCCTGCACGGGAGCATTCGTCACCTCGGCATTGTCGAGCAGACGAAAATTGAGCGGAACCGTAAACCGGTCGCTTGTCTGCTTGCCCTTACTTACGACCGTCACGCCGAACCAAAGCCCAAACGTGATCACAAGCGCAACGAGCTTCATCGCCCAATCCTCAAGAAAGATCTTGCGGACGATGTGTTTGAAAAATAGAGTTTGCGACTTCTGATCTTTCAAGAATTTTTCACCACAGAGGACACGGAGGTCACAGAGAAAGCAAAAGTAAGCTCTCAGTTTGCCACTCGCTTTATGCCGTCAACTAGTCTCGCGACGTTAAAATTTAATAGTAGCCCGATCTTTTTGTTGCTTAGCTTGAGATAAGAGAGCAACTGAGCCTCGTGAACCGGCAAAATACGATCTACTGTTTTCAATTCGACAACTACCATATCTTCGACAAGTAGGTCGATTCGATATCCAGCGTCTAAACGAATCCCATCATATACGACGGGCAGAGCGAGCTGTCGAACAACTGTCATCCCTAATTTCCTGATCTCATGTTCGAGACAGACCTCATAAGTCTTTTCTAACAATCCAGGACCTAGAGCTGTATGCACTTTCATTGCACAACCGATAATCTTTTCAGTAATTTCATTCAACTCCATAGAAGAAATTTACCACAGAGGTCACAGAGGTCACAGAGAAGGCAAAAACAAACAAGGATTATTTTGGGACGATTCTTCTATGTTGCCAAAAACCTCTGTGACCTCTGTGTCCTCTGTGGTGAAAATTCCTGAATCCTTACGAAACCGTGATGTCTGTTTCGACTTCTTTAAGGGCTTTGGCGGATTCGCGTCTTGATTCGACGAGGGGAATTTCCATTGCCTCTAGCAGGGCCTTTCTAAGTGCCGTCGGGTCGAGGTTGCGGCGGACGTTACCGGCTTCGACGTAGGTGATGAGGCCGGTTTCTTCTGAGACGACGATCGAGATGGCGTCGCTGCCCTCGGTGATGCCGATCGCGGCCCGGTGACGGGTGCCGAGTTCGCGTGATATCTCAGGATTTTTGGTCAGCGGCAGGAAGACTGATGCGGCGGCGAGGCGTTCGCTTTGAATAATTATGGCTCCGTCGTGAAGCGGCGTTGACGGATTGAATATCGTCACGAGCAGATCGTAGCTGATCCGTGCATCCATCTGAACGCCGGCATCGATAAAATTTCTGAGCCCGATGTTTCGTTCGATGACAATCAATGCACCGGTCTTTTCCGATGCGAGAGTCGTAACAGCAAGCACGATCTCGTCATAAACGCTGCCGCCGAATTGGCCGCGTTGGCGTTTTAGGATCGGAAAACGAAAGCGGTTTGCGAAATAAATAAGAGCCTGTCTGATCTCGGACTGGAACAAAACGATGATCGCGATACCGATATAGACGACAGCGTAGCGAAGCACGAATTCGAGCGTCGACAGATCTTGCGCGACCGCAAACCAGTACATGAGTGCGAGTATCACCATCCCGACCACGGTCGGAACCGCTCGCGTGCCGCGAAGCAGCTTCAAAACCACATACACAATAATAAAGACGAGCGTAATATCGAGGATATTTCGCAATGTCGAGATCGTCGGTATGTAGTCTAAGAATTGCATCGCCATCCGTGAAAGTATTGGGCATAGAATAGCACAGTATTCCAGCGGTTTTAGCGCAAACAAACGGGCGACGGTGGAGTAATTATCTAAACCTCAAACGGTATCTCGGCACTTTGGAGGACGCGGAGTTCGTTGACGGCGACGCGTTCGAGCAGTTCGCGGTCGTCGAACATCTTTAACAGGCCGTTGACGGTGGCGTAACGAGGCTCTTCGGCGATGGTGACGGGCAGTTTAATAAATTCACGGAGATATTGATCGATGCCTTCGAGCAAGGCACCGCCGCCCGTCAGGATGACGCCGCGGTCGTAGATGTCGGCGGCGACCTCAGGGCGAAGTTCGGTCAACGTGTCTTTGACGCGAAGCGCGATGCGGCGGACAATTCCCTCGACGATCGGATAGACTTCGCCGGCTGTTATCTCGACGGCACCAGGGCCGCCGGTCTGGACGTCGCGGCCGCGGATCTCGATAGATTTTGAGAGGTCCTCGGGCAAGAAGGTCGAGGAAAATTTGGTTTTGAGGAACTCGGTCGTTTCTTCGCCTACCTGTAGGCCGCGATGGCGGCGGACGTGAGTTGCGAGGCTTTCGTTGATAGCGTTGCTGCCGTATCGATCGGAGGTCGAGTGAACGATCGAGCCTTTAGCAACGATAGCGAAATTTGTCGTGCTCGCCCCGATATCGACAATGGCCGAAGCCCGTCGATCGGTCGGCAAAACACCTGCTCCGAAAGCGGCGGCGAGGCCCTCTTCCATCATGTAAACTTTGCCGATGCCGGCCGAATCGGCGGCATTGACGAGAGCCCGCTGTTCGACGTGCGTGACATCCGAGACCATGCTCATTACGGCCTGCACCGAAATATTGGAGCCTCCGGACCTCGCCTTTTTGACAAAGTATTGGAGCATTTTCTTGGTCCGCTCAAAATCGCCGACGACACCGCCGGTCAGCGGTGCGCGAACGACGACATCGCGTCCCTCACGGCCTGTCATATCAAACGCTTCGTGGCCGAACGCGACTATCTCCTCATTCATCTCGTTTATCGCAACGAGCGACGGCTCATCGAGCACGACACCACGGCCTTTGACGGCAATGATGGTATTCGCCGTGCCGAGATCGATCGCCATCGAATCTGTGACAAGTTTTTTGAGCGAAGAGATCTTTAGCATATTGGTTAAGTCGCAAAGAGTATAATCTTATTCGGCCAAGGATGCCACTAATATTAATTCCAATGTTAGAACTCTATGAGAATGTCCTAGTTTGAACTCAATAGAAATGTCCTAGTTCGAGAAAGGGGTTGATCATCGGAAGAAAGGGGGTGATCGATGGATAAAAGAGGGGCAATACTGATGAGCGAGAAGGAAAGGGAAA
>JANLTF010000450.1:0-8129 GCA_031362825.1 Acidobacteriota bacterium
GGGTTTGGGGCATTTTCGGATCCCGGGATCGCGTTCGATGTGATCGGAAGTTCCAGGTTCAGATCATCTAGCGGAGGATCCGTTGACATCGGCACGCCTAACGGCGAAACGGGCATTGCTATCACAAGGGGACTCGGCAGAGGCGATATTAGATTTAGCGGAGCTGCCATGCGATTGGTCGCAGGCTCGGCGGCATCCGGCCCGCCGGCAGATGCGAACGGGATCACAGTTGCGACGCAGGGAAACGTAGGAATTGGTGCGGCACCACCCCTGGATTCAAAGCTTTATGTTAACGGCAAGCTAAATGTCGATGGTCCCATTACTCAGCCATTTACGAGACGGGGCCTTCCTAAGGCGTTGATCTTGGTTACCAGAACTAATAATGGGCCGCCCTACATCGCAGATTGCTACAACGGCGTGACCGGAGAAAGCTATGTCGCCTCTCCCCTTTCCACATGCGGATTTACCGTACGAGACGCCAACCCGGCGTCAAATATTGCCGCGATCATAACCTTTCCATTCTCACTCTCGCAACCGCGAGCGATCCTAAGCCTGGCGAATACAGGCGAAACGGGAAGTTTTGCGTTTATTCTCGAGAATGACGGGCGGGATCTTCTCGTCGGCGGCAGGTACGGATTCGATCTGATCGTTTACTAAGTCCCAAGGCGAAAATCTGACGGAGTCCCCGTTCGAAGGTAGGTTAGTTATGAAAAATGGTGCTTTTGCTTTCTTGATCGTACTCCTGTTGTCCGCCGCAGCGGCAGCTCAGGGAAGTGCATTCAGCTTTCAGGGCCGGCTTAACGACGGCACGACGCCGGCGAACGGTAGTTACGATCTCCAGTTTGAGCTACGAAATTCTATCCAAGGCGGTACACAGATCGGCCCGACCTTATGGCGTCCGAATACCACTCTGGTCAACGGCGTTTTCACGGTGATGCTCGACTTTGGAACGTCTGCGTTTAGTAGTCCGAGTAACGTCTTTATCGAGATCGGTGTGAAGCCGAACGGTAGTGCAAATGCTTTTACGATTCTCGGCCCACGTCAGCAACTGACGATCGTTCCATTTGCGATTCGAGCGGCGAGTTCTGCGAACGCCGACACGGCGGGCTACGCTCAGCTCGCGGGAGCTGCATCGAATGCGGCAAACGCCGAAAACGCGAACGCCCTCAACGGCCTGTCGGCGTCGGACTTTGTTAGAAATTCGGTTGCACCGATCGCAAATCAAAACTTCAACATCGTTGGCAACGGTGTGATCAACGGAACTCTATACGTCGCCGGCAGTACGACTATCGGCAGTCCGACCATCACCAGCAACGTAAATGTATCGGGAAATATTACTGCGGCCGGCAACCTCGCGCAGAACCGCAATAGCAGCGGCTTGGTCAAAGCCATGATCTACGTAAATCCAGACGCGACAATTCGGCGGTGCTATAACGGGATCACCGGGGCATCTACGGGAACCTGCGGGTTTAGCGTCACTAAAGGATCGGGGCTAGTCGACGGTTATTACACTATAAATTTAGGGTTTCAGGTGAATGATCGGTTCGCCTCGGTGACTCCAACCCGTGATGGCGGAAACGTCAACATCGGAATAAACCTCGTCTTCAGCACCACAGAGCCGAACGTTCTGCATGTGAATTCTTTCATAACCGATGTGGATTGGCTGGACTCTTCTGCCGCCAACGGTTTCGTTCTGATCGTTTATTAGGGTCGCATGTCAAGACTGTTTCCGTCGGAGAAAAGTAAAATGAAACATCAACTAATTAATATAGTGTTGACGGCCCTGGCCGCGATTCTTCCTTTGGCCTCCGGGGCTGAGGGAGCGGTCTTGAAACCCGGAGAGATAATCTACAGTCGAGCGGCGACCGTCGAAGGCGGCAACTGCGATACGGCATCGATCTGGGTCGTCGGGCAGGATGGATTGAACGACCGGTTTATTACGAACGGCCTGCACCCGCGGATCTCGCCGGATGGACGCTACTTGCTGTTCAAGCGTTTTCATCCGAGTTCGCTTTGTTCGCCTTTTCAAATCGCACCGAGGTGGTGGATGAGAGAGCTGGCAACCGATCGGGAAACGCAGATCGCTTTCAACTTTCAGTCCTCGACAGGGCACTTCTTTTCGCCCCAAACGAATCGCGCAGGCGGTCAAATCGTCGAATCCGATGGAGCAGGACTTTGCCGGATGAACATCGACGGCACAAACCGTGTCTGCACGAACATCCCCAACTGGGACCCGATCCGCGGCGGCGGCCATCCTGTAGTTCGGGGTTCCGACAACCTTTTGCTCGTTCAAAATTTCCTGGATAATGCCGACGGCGGCCTCTACACGATGAACTATGACGATCTGTCCAATAAGCAAAAGATACCGAATACGATCGGCCGCGACCTTTCGCCTTCCTGGTCTAACGACGGCCAAACGGTCGCCTTTGCCGCATACCCGACGGGCCGGGGAGAGCCGTATTTTTTCACAAACTTGTTCAAGATCAACGCGAACGGTACAAATAGGACGCAGCTGACCTCATTCACACAGCCGTTTAGCGAGGGGTTTAGTTACAGCCTGATCTGGACAAAGGACAACTCTGCGATCATCAACGCGGCGAAGCTAGACGGGATCGCCGGAATTTACGTCATCAAAGCTGACGGCAGCGGCTCCATTTCACGTATTCCGATCACGGCGGGAGCCGCGCCCGAATGGGTCGGCGGTATTGTTCCCGTTTACTCGGAGCAGCAAGTCGCCGGATTTGGCGGCGGCGTCACGTCAGGCGGAAACTTCACGCTCGTGGATACCGCCGGGCAGGCTTTCGCTGGACAAACGTCGGGTGGCGGCACGTACTCGTTCTCATCCGGATTTTGGACACTTGCATCGAGCGCAGTTGGGATCGAGGCCGATGTCGCAGCAAGGCCGAACGGCGACGGCGAAGTTTTGCCCAACGACGTGATAATTGTCCGACGATTCTTTAACGGCACGTCAACGCCCGATCCTGCGACGAACGAATTCCAGCGAGCCGATTCGGCTCCGCGAGGGACGTCCGGCGACGGAATTATAGGCTCGAACGACATAATCCAGACGCGTCGCTATCAAAACGGAACCGATCCACTTCAGAATGCGGGCGGCCCGACTGAAGGCAGCCTTGCCCCGCTGGTCGCTGATCGTTCGATTGCGGCAAACCAGGTTGCGGCACCGCGAGAATTACGCGTCCAGTCGAATGGAGCTATGGCCGGACAACTCGTCACGATCTTTATCCGCGTCGACGCTCTCGGCGACGAGGCCGGCTACGGATTTCGTTTGAATTACAACAACACGCGCCTGTTGAATCCGGTGATCGGCGTCGGCACGACAGGTGCGGCGGTTCGTTCCTGCACCCAGACTACGACCGGACTCAACTGCGCCGTGGACACATTTCCAACCAACGCTCCGGGAAGTTCGGATCCAAACACGGGCGAGATCCCGGCCGGCAACAATCAAATTCTGATTTCCGTTACCTGGAACGTGGCGGCAACCGCACCAAATGGATCGCTTCCGCTGACACTTGCCAACGTCAATGCGTCGAACGACAATGCCGACCTGCTCACCATTACATCGGTCAGCGGGGCCGTTAATGTCGGTGCTCCCACGGCGGCCGCCGTTCCCGTCAGCGGAAGAATTTCCGCGGCAGACGGACGTGGTATTCGAAACGCGATCGTCTCGATAACAAACGCGTCGACCGGAGAAATTCGAACCGCACGCTCGACTGCATTCGGCTATTACAGGTTCGAAGACATTCCGGTCGGCGAGACGTACGTCATACGCGTCACGTCAAAGCGGTACCAGTTCGTGCCCGATACCCAGGTCATTTCGCTGCTGGATGAGTTGACGGAACTAAACTTTACGGCGGAACCGTAAGATCAAATATGGTCGGGAAACTCAACGAGCGTTAAGTCGCAGTTCCCGGATCACGGGCGACGGCCGGTGGAAAGCGGCGGGGAGTTTATTTGAACGTCGGGAGTTCCCCGTCGCACGTCGGGGACTCCCTGACCTTGGCCGGGGATTCCCTGACCTTGCCCGGGGAATCTCTAACCTTGCTCGGGGATTCCCTGAGCATCGTCGAGGAATCTCTGACCTAGCTCGGGGATTCCCTGACGTGCGTCGGGGAGGTTTTTTGGCCGTCGGGGAATCCCTGACGTGCTTCGGGGAATCCCTGGCGAACGTTTTGCCTCTAATTTTGGACTCGCTGAAAGTTTTTTTTCGCCTCAAACGCCCGGTATTCATTGCGTTACAGCATTTTTCACTAAATTCTTATGAAAAAACTTGTAAGATTTTGCCCCCTTTTCTCATTAATAGGCAACAAGGTGGGTATCTCCCGTCTCGACGGAGCCGTTGGGCCCGTTCCCTCTTAACTTTTGATCTGTCTAAGGAGGACAAAAATATGGCCAGTAAAGACTGGTATGCAAATTCAATGGTAGGCCTCGCCGTGTGGTGGGCGAATTTTATTCTGCGGCGAGCGGAGTTCGAGGCGAAGTATCCGGTGCTCGGAACGAATAAGACCGAGCTGATCGCAATCGAAGCCTGGGTCGCCTATTGGGTGGCGACGCGGCATACGTTCGACGAAATGAGCACTCAGTTGTCAAAGTATTTCGGGACGATCGCAGGCAGCGATCCGTCGGCCGATCCGCCGGCCCCGATCGCGTGGGCTTTGCCTCCCGGAACGCCTGCTGAGGTTCCGCCGGGCATTGAAAAGTTTATCCGCGACATCCGGCGAGAAGTCGTGGGCCTCACGAACTACGCCAAGGCCGACGGCGAGGCCCTCGGGTTCGAGGCGACGGCTCCGGCGAGCATCGCTCCCGCCGATGTTAAGCCGACGATCAAGGTCTATGCCGCCGCACACGATTACGGCGTTTCGATCGTAGTCAACGGCCGCGAAGGCGCTATCGTCTGGGACGTTTACCTCACCCGAAAAGGCGGCAACCGCACCAGATACGCCACCTGCGAAGGCAAAACTGCCGACATCACCATCACTCCGACCGTCCCCAGCGACGCCGAACAGGTCCAGATCGATGTCCAGCTCCGGAAAAACAACGCCAACTTCGGCCAGCCAAGCGATCCGGCGTACGTGACGGCTAATCCTTGAGCAGTTGTCAGCGGTCGGTCGTCAATTGTCATTAATTAGAAGGGCGGAACATTCGCGTTGAGTGTTCCGCCCCTTTCTGCGCTTATTGTTTTTAACTGTGGTCAACTCTGCGGAAGCCGGACGACCTCGACCGAGCATGAGGCGCGGGCCGAGACGGCGACTGAGACGCTGCCGAGGAGAAAGCGTTCGTATGAATTGAGCGAGCAGTGCGGGCCGACGAATATGCTGTCCGCCGCCCAGCTTTCGGCGTGTTCGGTGAGAACCTCGGCGGGATGCCCGAGCGTTACGTGGAGCGTGGTGTGGAGCCCGGCACGCGAAAGTTTTTCGATCGCCGAGGCGGCGAGCGATTCGGCCCATTGCTGGGCGAAGCGAGCCTCTATCGTCGCATCCGTCATCTGCGGGTTAAACCGCCCGATCGTTCCCAAAACGGACGAATCCGCCACAGCGAGCAGCCGCACCTCGGCGTCCGGACCCCAATATCGCGAGACGATGGAATCGACGGCCAAAATTGCTGTCGGCGAACCGTTGAAACCGACGAGGATCCGTTCGGGATGCGTCTCGCCCGCTCGTTTACCGCGTGCGATCCGCACCGAACACTCGGCCTCGGTCAGCAACGTCTGCGTCGTCTGGCCGAGAAAGCTCGCACCATGGCCGATGTTCTGACGCTCGCCCAGCACCAGCAGATCGGGCAGCGTCGTCTCGGCAACCGCAAGCATTTCGCGCGACGGCACGCCCTCGCAAACCTCTGCCGCGAGCTTCCAATCGGGAAATTCTGCCCGTAAGATCGCCAGGCCTTCCTGCGAAACGCGGCCCGCATCCTCGAGCGATCGCGGCTGTTGCCACGAATCGACAACCGTGATCAAATGGGCCTCAGCAAGCGCCGGAAGCCCGGCGTAATGCAGATCATAAAGAGCCGCCTTGGAAGCTTCGGAACCGTCAAAACCGATTAGAATTCGCATATCTTTCCCTCTCATGCCGATTGTGACCGACGAAAAGCTCGCCGGCTTGAGCGGTTCAATTGCAAGCGTTATGCCATAAGGAAACGGGCGGTTTTCACTGGTTTTGACTGTAAATGTGCGTATTTTTTCGCGGAAAGCCGTGAAAAGTTCCCACTGATCACTCGCGGCGAGCGGCAATTATCTTGATTTCGCTAGTAAGACAAAGCTCGCCGCGATGAACGGTGATTGGAACGGAGGTTGCATAGATAGAACTTCAGGTAAACGGGAGAATCAATGGAGCCAACACTAAAGACGGACGTGCTGCAGGTCGAAGTGGCAATGGAGCACGGCCGGACCGAAACCAATTCCGAGGGCGAACACGTGATCGCCGCTTTCGTCGGCAACTCGACCGGCCCGACGCTCGTCGCCGTCGGTAGCGTCCACGGCAACGAGCCCGGCGGTGCCATCGCCCTCAAGAGCGTCGCGGAAAAACTTAACGGCCTCGCCGGCAAGCTAAAGGGTCGCGTCTATCTCCTGACCGGCAACACACGTGCACTCGAGGCCGGTGTTCGCTTTATCGATCACGATCTAAACCGCTCGTGGACGCCGACCAATCTGTCGAGCGACCGCGCCGTTGTGATGCGTGATTCATCCGAACGCGCCGAGCTCCGCGAACTCGACGCGATCCTCGACGGACTGTTGATCACCGCATTGGACGAGGTTTTCGTCCTCGACCTGCATTCGACATCGACCGGCGGAATGCCCTTTGCGACCGTCGGCGACACGCTGAGGAATCGTGACTTTGCACGTAAATTCCCCGTCGCCATTCTGCTCGGTATCGAAGAACAGCTCGACGGCACGATGCTCGAATATCTCAACAACGCCGGTGCTGTCACGCTCGGTTTCGAGGGCGGCCAACACTATTCGGACGAGACAGCCGCCAATCACGAGGCCCTCGTCTGGCTCGGTTTGGTAAACGCCGGTGTGCTCGATGCGGACGTGATACCGGACTTTGATAAGTATAAGAAGCGGCTCGCGAACCGGCACAAACGCTCGCGGGTCTTCGAGGTCCGCCATCGCCACGCGATCACCGCCGAAGATGAATTTGTTATGAAGGCCGGCTACGCGAACTTCGATCCGATCAAAAAAGGCGAAGTCCTCGGCAGCGACCGCAACGGCGAAGTGACGGCGGTCGAGAGTGGCCTCGTCCTGATGCCGCTCTATCAAAAGCTGGGCGAGGACGGCTTCTTTATTGGCCGTGAGATCTCGCCGTTCTGGCTCGCATTGTCGGGAATGCTCCGCCGCATCGGCGTGCAAAAGATCGTCAATTGGCTGCCCGGCGTTTCACGCGATCCGCACGATGCCGGCACTCTGATCGTTAATACTCGCGTCGCACGGCTGTTCCCTTTGCAGGTCTTTCACCTCCTTGGGTTCCGCCGCCGCCGCTGGGCGGGCGACAAACTGATTGTAAGTCGGCGCCGCCACGACACCAACGGGCCGTTCAAATGGAAAGGTAAATAAACTATGGGCGAAAAAAAGATCACACAAGATTATGACGACGAACAGATGCGTGCTTTCACGCTCGGAGTTCTCAACGATTTGCAAGCGCTCGAGCAGATGCTCGATTCGGGAATGTTCGAAGAGGATGCGCGACGTATCGGCGCCGAGCAGGAGATGTTTCTCGTCGACTCGGCTATGCGGCCCGCTCCGCTTGCTATGGATGTTATCAGTCAGGCTCGCGACGGCCGTTTAACCACGGAGATAGGCAAGTTCAATCTCGAAGCAAATCTGACGCCGCTCGCATTTGGCGGAAACTGTTTGCGGCTAATGGAAGACGAGCTAAACGAGGTGCTTGGTATCGTTCGTAAAGCAGCCGGAAGGTTTGGCGGCGGTGTGGTTTTAGCTGGAATTCTACCCACGATCCAGCAATCTGATCTTACAAGTGAAAACCTTACGCCCCACCCGCGTTATTTCGAGATCGATAGGATCGTAACCGAGTTGCATGGCCAGAATCGCATGATCCATATCAAAGGACTTGATGAGCTCCAACTGACATTGCAGGATACATACATTGAATTTTGCA
>JANLTF010000544.1:0-8159 GCA_031362825.1 Acidobacteriota bacterium
GTTTTTTCAGCCTCGCCGAGATCCTCGATCTCCTCAGAACGATCTTTCCAAGGCACGCTCAACAACCAGTCCAAATAATTACGGCTGACCGTGCTCTCGGCGGACATCGGCGGCATTGCTTCGAGCCGCGAAAATTCCTGCATCGCCTTGTCCTGAGCCTCGGTGGGCATTCCGGCGTCGATGATCTTGGCTTTTAATTCTTCGAGTTCGGCCTTTTCGTCTTTGCGGCCGAGCTCTTTGTGAATGGCCTTGATCTGTTCGTTTAGATAATATTCGCGTTGGTGTTTGTCCATCGCTTTTTTGGTTCGCGAATGGATATTGCGGTCCATCTGACGCTTTTCGATCTCCGCATCGAGAAACTCGATCAGCTTCTGCAAACGCTCCTGAACCGAAGCCGTCTCAAGCAGATCCTGTTTCTCATCAACACCGATTCTCAATTGCGACGACATCGAATCCGCGATCTGGGCCGCCGAAACGCCTCTCAATGCCGCATGCAAAGCATCCGTATAAGCATCCGGCGAAACCCGCAAAAACTGCTCCACCTGACTATGGATCTTCTGCAGCAAACCATCAGTCCGATAGCCCGACTCGTCCGTCGAAGGCACACGCCGCACATGCGCGTAAAACATACCATCGGCGTCATGCTCGACTCGAACCGCTCGACCACGTTCGCGGCCCTCAACGACAACCTTGATCTGTCCGTTGTCCTGTCGCTGTGCCTGCACGATGCGTCCAAGCGTTCCCGTCGTAAAGATCTGGTCCGCATTCGGCTCGTCTATCGAAGCATCATGCTGCGTCGCGAGAAAGATATTCCGCTCGCCCGTCATCGCCTGCTCAAGCGCCCGTACCGAACTCGGCCGGCCGATCTTGAACGCGACCTTCGTGTAGGGAAAAATAACTACATCGCGGATAGGGACCATCGGAAAACGCTCAATATCCGACGGCATCTGGTCTGAAAATTCTTGCATACTTCGGGAAATCCTCTCTCGGCTTCGCTTGTGGTCAATTCTTTATTCTTTGGATACTTATATTTACGCAAAATCGCTAAACAAAAGCAACACGTGCTACACCGCAACCAATGTATTTTCGATCAAAATTTATGTAAGCCTTTATACGTCTATTACGGTCCGATTTTTAGAAACTGCGAGAATAATCCGCATGCTGTGTTAAAACGCAAAACTGCTTCACTTTAAGCCCGTTTTCGGCTTGCAAACATCTGACTTTTGTTATATCGTTCCGCAGCAATAGTTTTTCGGCATATTATATTCCTTCCACGGTATTTCAAAAGCTTTACCAGCGAGTGCTCAACGCCGAATGTTGTCCGAACACTTGTGACTAATTTTGTTGGTATCAGGAGAAAATAAAGATGTCTAAGAAGAATTCGACCCGCACGCCGGTCGCTAAGATCCGCTTGCTGGTGCTCACCGTTGCTGCTATTGCAGCGTGGGGTGGCTTGCCTTTTGTTATGCAGACGGCGACTTCGGATGCGGCCGCCGCGGCACCGATGACCGCACAATTGACGGGTTCCCCGATCGCCAGCGTAACGCCGCGTGGCACCGCCACCTATACAACCACGACGACGGGAAATACAGTCGTCCGGACCTTTCGCGTCGATGTCTCGAGTGTAAATCTCGCCGCCGGGACCGTTCTCACCGTTTTTCACAAAACGAATAACATTGGCACGATCACACTCTCGGCCCAACGCTCAGGCTCGCTGTTTCTGACAACTCAAAACGGAGGCACCGTTCCGACACCGGTCGCAGGCGATGCCGTCTCGGTACGAAACGGCACCACGACGACAATATTGACGGGACTTTTTGTTGCTCCGCCGACGCCTTCGCCGACACCTACGCCGCAACCCGTAATACGTTTCTTTGCTCAATTAACCGGACCTGCGATCGGCGGAATCACGCCTCGCGGTCTGGGCGAATATGAAGCACGTGGCACGGAGCGCGAACTCGAAGTTTACGTTTCTTTTGTAAACCTGCCCGAAAACACAGTTCTGGCCGTGTCAGTCGGCAACGCTGTTGTCGGAAATATTACGCTTCACAACCGCGGCGGTGCTCTTCGTCTGGAAACAGACAATGGCGGCACCGTTCCGATCATTACAAACGGAATGCCGATAACTATAAAGAATGGTGCTACGACCATTCTGTCCGGCAGCTTCTCGAATATGCCGCCGACTCCGACGCCGACTCCGACCGGTACACCGTCACCGACGCCATCGCATACACCGACCCCTTCGCCGACGCCGCACGGAACCCCCGGACCGGCAACCGCATTTAAGGCAAATATGCGGGGCCCGAATATGGTTCCGCCAGTCACGACCGCTGGACGCGGGTTTTCATTTATCAGATTGAACAACGCCGGAACCGAGATCAGCGTCCGCGTTGCCTATGTCCGTCTCGGAACGGCTGCGACGACAATAACTATCAACGGCCCGGCCGCAATCGGTGCAAACGGACCGGTGATCTTCACGATCGCCAATACCGGCGGCACGTCCGGAATGACAACCCCGCAGACATTCCCCGTGACGGCTGCTCAGATAGCTCAGATCCGCAACGGCGTCTGGTACGTCAAGGTTTCGACCACCGGCAACCCCGGCGGCGAGATCCGCGGCCAGGTTCGCTCGCTCAACGGCCGCTCCGATTTCAACGGTGATGGCCTTTCGGACATAGCGGTCGTTCGCACGGTCAATGGTGCGGCCCCCGATAACGCCGCGAACCAATGGTACGTCCTCGATAGTGCCGACGGCACCGTCAGCCTGCAGACGATGGGCAGCTCCGGAGACATCAACGTTCAGGGCGATTACGACGGCGACGGTGTTTCGGACGTGGCAATGTTCACGCCGGCAACAGGAAACTGGCAGATCCGCCAGAGTGAGACAGGCGGAACCGTAAACATCCGTTTCGGCCTGAATGGCGACGTTCCGGTCGTCGGCGATTTCGATGGTGACAGCGTCAATGACCTCGCCGTTTTCCGTCCGTCGGATGGCAACTGGTACGTCAGCCGCAGCAGCGACGATGCCGTAACAACGACCCGTTGGGGCCTCGCGGGCGACCGTCCGGTCAGCGGCGATTTTGACGGCGATGGCAGCAATGACCTTGCCGTTTTCCGCCCGTCCGAAGGCAACTGGTATATCAGTCGCAGCAGCGATGGCGGCATGACCGCAATGCATTGGGGCTCCAACGGCGACATTCCGGTCGCGGGCGATTTTGACGGTGACGGCACCGCCGATATTGCCGTGTTCCGCCCGAGCGACGGCAACTGGTATATCTATCGCAGTTGGGATGGCGATTATACCGTCCACCGCTTCGGCCTCGCGGGTGACATTCCCGTAGCCTGTGAATTCGACGGCGACGGCATCACCGACATCGCGGTCTTCCGGCCGTCCGATGGCAATTGGTACATCATGCGGAGCACGGACAACACCTTCGCCGCGTACCACTTCGGCCTGGCCACAGACCGCCCCGTCCCGGCCAGCTACACGCCGTAGACAGGTGTCCGTGGCCCGCACGTGAGTAAGAGCCACTTTCACCAGAAAGTGGCTCAGAGTAACACAAATGGCACGAATCGGAATTCAATCCGATTCGTGCCATTCGTGCTATTTGCGGCAAAACTTTAGGCAGATATGCTAGAATGACGACACCGTGCGATTCGCAATGCCTATTCTGCTGACGCTTTCACTCATCGGACTCTTCACTTCCGGTTCGTTGGCGCAGCGTCCGCCGGGCCTTCCTGAGTGTCCGGCCGTCGATGTTCTTGTTTCCGAAGGCACTGTCACCGATGGGGACAAAGTGACTTTTCACGTCAATCTCACCGGCGGCAGTGTCGATCGCACCTTGCTCAAATACTTTTGGCAGATCGACCGCGGCAAGATCGTTGAGGGCCAAGGCACGCCCGTCATCGTCGTGGACACCACCGGTACAGCAACCTCAGGATCGATCATGGCAACGATCGACATCGAACCCTATCGCGAATGCTGTTGGGCTATGAGCGAATCGGTATTCGTCCGCCGCACCGGCCCGCTGACAAAAGCAGACGTCTTTTGGGAATGGTTTCGCACCAATGCGTCTGAGCTTTACTATAACGAGAGCGCCGAAAACCCCATTCTCGACAAACTCCGTCACGAACTCCAAAAAGCCGACCCAAACCTAACCTTCAAGATCGGCCCCAAACAAAACGACAAGCGAGACTTCACCCTCAACCATTCAAACAAAAAAACCGGCCAGAAAATTCTCAAGGATTTCATTGCCCGAGCCCCCGAGATCTACAGCTTTAATATCCTAATCGCCAACCTAAACTAAACCATTCCTGTTGATCAAGATGTCAGGTTAGGAATGAAAGCTCAGTGCCCCTTCCTCGGCCTTGCGGCTGATCTGGTGTTTCGCATGTCGAGAAGCAGAAAGCCGTTTTCGTCGATGATCGGATTGTTAAAGCGCACTGCTCCGCTTGGGCGGATGCCGAATTGATTTGCGGCCTGGGCGGCTCGGATAAGCTTTCCGCCATTTTTACAGCAGGGCTTAAGCGGATAGGCGTTGTCGGCCTCCGGATGAATTGGCTTCAACCCAAGCGTTGCGTTCGCACGGTCGAACGAGATCAGCACGGCTTTGGGCGAACCGAGCGACTCGAAAGTGTATCGATTGATGACGATCACGCTCGCGGCGTTGATCGTAGCGTAATGCCCAACCCGAGCCGGCCCTTTCGGCTCTCTCTTTCCCTCTTCCCAATTTCTCTGCATAACAATTTTGTCTCCTTGTGTGTATTTTAGATAACGAGTCGTTTCCCGACTCGCAACAACAATCGTATCATACATATTGTCTAGTATCATATATAATACATTTTATTCTTTCGAAATTGTTCGAGGCCGGCTTCGCTAAGACGTCGGGAAAAGGTTTCATCCGAATTGAAAATGTGAATTTGATAACGGATCGCGGCAGATTGCGGGGCATATTGCCGAAAATAATTATCAGCGAATTGGATTTTTCACAAAAACCGGCCAAATATAAGCGTAACCAACCTCAAAATAACTGTAACCAAGCCCCTTTTTGACCGTAACCAGAGATCAAAACACTGTAACCAGCCGCCAAAAAAGTGTAACCAAAAGAGAGAATCACCCACGAAAAATACTAAAGGCACGAAATAAGGAATTCCCCCTTTCGTGCCTTTAGTGTATTTCGCGGTTTAATTCTTATTCTGACAACTGACAACCGACCACTGACTAAGCCGCTTCTTCTGTTCGCTGGATGATCTCGAAAACCGGGGCCTTTCGCTCGATCATTTCTTTGGTGACGACGATCTCGCTGACCTTCTTTTCGCTGGGCAGATGATACATCGATTCGAGCAGGACCTCTTCCATGATCATCATCAGCCCGCGGGCTCCGACCTTGCGTTTATGGGCCTGATGGGCGATCGCACGGATCGCGCCTTCGGTAAATTTGAGGCTGATATTATCGAACTCGAATTTCCGCTGATACTGTCTTATCAGAGCGTTTTTCGGCTCGGTCAATATCTGCATCAGGGCATTTTCGTCGAGTTCCCGCAGGGTTCCGATCACCGGCAGACGCCCGACAAATTCCGGGATCAGGCCGTAATGAATTAGATCTTCGGGCTCCAGCTTGTTGATCGAATCGATCTGACGCTGTCTGTTTGTCTTGATATCGGCCTGGAAACCCAGTGATTTATTGCGAAAACGCTTTTCAACGACCTTTTCGAGCCCAATAAAAGCACCGCCGCAGATGAACAAAATGTTTGTCGTGTCGAGCTGTTGAAAATCCTGCTGCGGATGCTTTCGCCCGCCGCCGGTCGGGATATTTGCTGTCGTTCCCTCAAGAATTTTCAGCAGAGCCTGCTGCACGCCTTCGCCCGAAACGTCACGCGTTATCGACGGATTGTCATCTTTACGACAGATCTTGTCGATCTCGTCGATGTAGATTATGCCGTGCTGTGCCTTTTCAATATCGCCGCCGGCCGATTGCAGCAGGCGATTGAGGATATTTTCCACATCCTCGCCGACATAACCGGCCTCGGTCAAACTGGTCGCATCAACGATGCAGAACGGCACTGAGATGACTCTCGCAAGTGTCTGAGCCAAAAGGGTTTTGCCGGTTCCCGTCGGCCCTATCAGCAGAATATTCGATTTCTGAAGCTCGACGTCCTGACGGCGTTTGGACATCTCCAGACGTTTGTAATGCTGGTAAACTGCCACCGACAAACGCTTCTTAGATTCGTCCTGGCCGATCACGTATTCGTCCAGATGGGCCTTGATATCCTGAGGTTTAGGGATGTTCGTCCGTGCCGCAACATTATCCGTACGCTCGTCGTCGTTGATGATCTCGTTACAGATATCGATGCACTCGTTACAAACATAAACGCCCGGCCCGGCGATCAGTTTTCGCACATCATTCTGCGATTTCCCGCAAAACGAACAAGTCAATAATTCTTCCGGACGGCGAAATTGGCTCATAATTTCAGTTGTCGGTTGTCAGTTGTCGGTTGTCGGTTGTCAGTTAGCGGGCGTTTGGTGTCGGTTAGGCTCTTTCGCAATGAGCGTGTAAGCCCATTGAGCATCCGACCAACTTCACCGCTTTGCGTTAGTAACTTATCCGCCACGATCTGGTCGATGTAAGTCAGATTCAGTGCGATTTGTATCTGAGTTTCAGATTCCATAAGAGACCCGTAAGCGACAGAGAGATGATATAAAAACTCTTTTGTGGAGTCACGCCCTTGGCCTTCTGCGATATTCGAAGGAATGGATACAGCGGCCCGTTTCAACTGGCTAGCAAGTCCAAAAATTTCAGTTTTCGGAAATGATTCTGTCGCCCTATAAATGTCAGTCACAAGTGTCATCGATTTTTGCCAAACCAACAATTCCTTATAACTTTGTCCCGACATAATGGTCAAAACTCCGCTGCTCTTGCTCTTGCTCTTTCTGACAACTGACAACCGACTACCGACAACCGCCTACTTCTCACGGTGTTCAATAACTTCGTCAATAAGCCCGTATTCCTTGGCCTGTATCGGCGTCAGGATACGGTCTCTTTCTACATCTAACTCGACCTGATCAAAATTCTGTCCCGTATGGCGAGCAATGATCGTTGAGGTCAGTGTTCGCATACGAATAATTTCCTCGGCCATCAAGCGGACATCCGTCGCCTGTCCCGAAGCACCGCCTGACGGTTGATGGATCAGCACGCGGCCGTTCGGCAATGCAAAACGCTTGCCCGGAGCACCCGCACACAGCAGTAACGCTCCCATCGAAGCACACTGGCCGACACAGATCGTCGTCACATCATTTTTGATGAACTGCATCGTGTCATAGATCGCCATTCCCGCCGTGATCGAACCGCCCGGGCTATTGATATACAGATTGATATCACGCTCAGGATCTTCGGCCTCGAGGAACAAAAGCTGTGCTACCAACAAGTTAGCGACCTGATCGTCGATCGGCGTACCGATAAAAATAATGCTGTCTTTGAGCAGCCGCGAGTAAATGTCAAACGCCCTCTCGCCCCGCGACGTCTGCTCAACAACCATTGGAACTAACATATTATTCTCTCTCACCAAACTCGAATTTACTTAAGTAATTGCTTTAGATTTGCACTGATAAGTTGTTGAAAATATGGCGATTGCCAGTATTGGAAATCGATTTTACAACTTTTCAATGAAAATGCAAGCGAAAAATCAGTTGTCGGTTGTCAATTCTTTGTTCTGGCCGATAACTGACAACCGACTACCGAGAACTAGCTCTTCGCAACCTTCTTCTTCGCCGCCTTCTTAGGCTTTTCTTCTGTCGTTTCTGCGGTTTCCGGCTGTGCTAGCGACTCATCGACCCATTCGCCCTCAGTCACTTTCGCCTTTGCCATCACGGCCTCGATCGATTTACGCGTTTTCAGATTGTTGCGAATATTCTCCACACTGCCGCCCTGTTTCTCAAGCGATTCGCGAATCTCCTCAGCCGAAGACCTATAATACTCCGCCATCTTCGCGATCTCTTCATCCACTTCAGACTCCGGAACCTCGATCTTCTCGATCTCCGCCACCTTATCGAGTAGCATCGCCCCGCGAACATCGCGCTCAGCCTGCAATTTCATATTGCCATAAGCCATCTCGACAAACTGGGCTTCGATCTTGTTCAGATCGATCCCACGCTGCTGCAT
>JANLTF010000500.1:0-1730 GCA_031362825.1 Acidobacteriota bacterium
CCGGGAACAACGATACCTGTTTTTATAATCTTGCAGGCTGATGCAGTAAACATTCAAAGCTGGACGACCAGCAATCCGACCGCGACGGCCTCGATCGAATTCCCTATGGTGGCGGGAACGAATACCGTTGATCAAATGGCACGTAACAGTTCGCGAGGCCCTGCAGGAAATTTTGATCTAATTAAGCCAGATATGGCGGCACCCGGCACCGCAATACTTGCCGCATCCGCCGGGCAAACCATAACCGGATTTGAACAAAAGGTCGAATTTTTGAGTGGAACGTCGATGGCCGCCCCGCATGTTGCCGGGGCCGGGCTATTGCTCAAACAGTTAAGGCCGACGTGGGCCCCGTCTGAGATAAAATCCGCTCTGGCGATGACGGCACAACGGACTATGTTAAAGGAGGACGGGACGACGCCGGCCACGCCGTTTGATATGGGTGGTGGCCGAATCCGTGTGAACATGGCGGCGAATGCGGGACTGGTCATGAACGAGACCATGGCAAACTATCAGGCGGCTAATCCCGCGACGGGCGGCGATCCTGCGACACTGAATCTGCCAAGCATGGCCAGGAGGTCGTGCGCCGGCCAGTGTCAATTTACGCGAACCTTCCGCAGCACGCTGTCGCAGGCAAAGACCTGGGACGCAAGTGTCGAGACCCTCAACGGTACCGTTACTCCGAGCATTTTTACGGTACCGGCGGGCGGTACGGTGACGGTGACGATAACGATCGATACCACGGGGATCGCCGCTAACAGCCAATTTAATTTTGGACGAGTTGAGATCCGGCCAATGACAGGTCCAGCGGACAGGCTGTTGAGTTTACCCGTAGCCGTAGCGGTGCCGCCGTCAGGGGTTTCTGTTGGCGACGCAACGGTCAACGAGGGCGGGCCTACGGGTAATCTTAATTCTGGCAACCGGCCTTTTGGCGAGGACACGGTAGATTTTCTTGTAAGCCTTTCGGCCCCGAGCAGTCAAACGGTGACCGTTCGCGTCAGCACCAACGGAATAACCGCAACAGAGGGCGGCGACTTTGTCGCAGTCGATGACCTGGAGGTGGTCTTCCCCCCGGGAACTGTCACGCGAACCGTCTCGGTTCCGCTAATTGAAGACCCCAACGACGAACCGAACGAGACATTTTCACTCGACATTACAAATGTGACGAATTCGACCATTGGAGACGCCCAGGGAATCGGCACGATCATCGACGATGATTCCCCGGCAACAAGTTTCACGGTCAGTGGACGAATAACCGACTCGGGCGGCCGCGGGATCAGGAACGCGAGGGTAATATTGACCGACCCGGCAGGTAATCCTAGGTTAGCCGTTACCGGTTCATTTGGCCTATATACCTTTCCGGATGTCGCGATCGGCGATGGCTACACGCTGGCGGTTACGGCGGGGCGGTTCACCTTTTCTCCGCGTACGATAGTTGTCGTCGACAACCTAAATGATGTTGATTTTGTAGGAACGCCAGTATTTCTCCAACGCTTAAATGGAAAAAGTCATAGCAAAGGGCGGAGAGACGGGAAAGTGAGAGATTGAAGACTGTCAGGGCGAAAGGCGATCTGCCTGCATCGGTTTAAGCTATGCGGGGTCGCCGACTAGTTCTTCGGTTTCGCGGAGAAGGGCGTTGAGGGCTCGCGGGTCGTAGTTTCGGTTCTTTAATAATGCCTCGGCCAGCTCGAAGAGCGGCGCCGGGATCTCGGATGGTTCGAGGGCTGAGAGGT
>JANLTF010000502.1:0-4135 GCA_031362825.1 Acidobacteriota bacterium
GGCCGCCGCACGGTGTCCGGAGCTAATTGCCGGCTGGAGCGGATTTACGTACCAGACCGGCACGTTCGGGATTTCCCCGAGCCTCCGAGCCGCCATCAGTTCGATGTCATAGCCCTCGCTGCGGACCCTTTCGTCCACATACAGCAGACACAGGCCGATCATCCAGACCGGCGAGAGCAGGATCAAGCTGATCTGCCATATCAGACTATACGAGATCTCATACCACGCCGGAATCAGGTCTGAGCTGAACGACATCACTTCGACGCCCGATCCCCACGCGTACCATGCGAGCGGCACGTAAAGCAGGGCCAAAGCCGAATAGGTCGCGACCAATGTAAATAAAAACAGTGCGATCAAGCGCTTAACATTCCCGCTCGCCAGGCTTGCGCTTCTGCCGACCGCCGAAGCGATGCCTTGCCCCTCGACGAGCATTATTTGCGGCACATAGGCAAAACGAGACGCGATCAGGAAGAATACCCAGAGCGTCCCGGCGGTTCCCGCTATGCCGACGATAACGGACAGTATCGTTGCCACGACCGGGATCGAGCTAAAGAGACCGATCACGAGAATGATGATAAATGCCGTTATTATCATCCCAAAATAGAAGAAGACAAATCCGATCACTGACAGCAGGACGGTAATGATCGCAGATGCTCCGACAAGGCCGAAAAATCGTTTTCGTGTATTGTTATAAGTCTCACGAAAAGTGATCGGTTCACCAAACAGTAGATGCCGGACGAAATTGCGCGAAGCTCCGCCCATCACTACCAAGGTCGCGATCATTTCGGTCAACCAGATCGAGGCATTGCCGAACCACACAAAAAGGTAATAGCCTATGTTGTCTCCGGACCTGGGATCGGCACCAAGCGTGAATAGCTCTCGTCCTAGAACAGTCCACGCGACCGAGATCAGTGTACCGACCACAACTGGCGGAGCGGCGATCAATACAAAGGTCGCAAAATTCTTTCGGTAAAAACGCACCGCACGATCGATCAGATCGCCGGCACCGAGCGGCTTTATGTGTAGCGAGTGAGCGGGCGAGACATCCATCGTTAAACGATAATCTAGCAAACTTGAACCGGTAAAGAAAAAGGCGTTGCCGAATATTCGGCAACGCCCTAGCTGACTGTTCAAATGAACAGGATCAGAAGTTGAGACGGATCAGGAAGTCGGTGATTCGACCGCCCGGATCATTCGAACCGTTAGGATCCGTATAAGCCCATCCACCTGCCATTTGGCCGAATGTACCGGTGAAAGCCGTGATGTTATTCACGTTTCCAGTCCAGCCGCCCAGACGCCAGTTGGTTTGATTCAAGACATCGAATACGGTCATACGAAATTCAACATTTCTCTTTTCACCGATCTTAAAGCGTTTGCCGATCGACGAATCGAGCTTGAAAAAGTCCGGTCCGTAGAGAACGAATTTACGGAATCCGCAAGTTCCGGGTGCCCGCTGCTGGCAATTGCCGTAACCTGCAGGAGCAATAAACTGCCCTGACGGAGCCTGTCCCGCAAGATAGCCTGTTGCAGTCGTACCAGTCGTCGTGAATGCACGTATGGTCTGGCTGATGATATCCGCCGGAAGGTAGGTAACGTTAGCGACCGAGGTCGCACCACTAGGCTGGGTGATCGTTTGGTTATAATAAACGCCAACCAACTTCTGGAGTTGCCTACCTGTCATACCGACAAGGTTGATGTTCTCCATCAGAATAGGTGCACCACTCTGCCAACGAAGCGTCGGTGTGAGTGTCCAACCACCGAGAACTCCATCGACAAACCAGTTCGCGTTCGAAAGGAAGGTTCGTCCCTTGCCGAACGGCAGATCCCAGGTCGCGTCAAACTTGAAGGCATGACGGATATCAACCTGAGCAAATGTACGATCGAGTCCACGGTTACGGAGAGTGACGTTAGAGGCATTACTCTGATCACCCGCGCCGAGTCCGAAGAATGCAGTACCTGCCGATGCATAAGCATTCGAAAACGCCTTACCATAGGTATAGCTCGCCTGAAAACGAAGACCGGCCGACATTCTGCGGCGAACTTCGATCACAGCCGAATCAAACCAGCTTCTTTCAGAGTTATCGAACAAGAAGCAGTTACCGGTACTGCTCGGGCAGTTCTGCAAGAAGTTTGCAGGACGGCCGGCTGCAATACCGTTACCCCTGGTTGTGGCATTGTTCGCCAACGACTGCGCAAAGCCTAAGACGCTAGGACTTGACGGCGCCAACAGGTTAAAGTAGGTCGAACTTGAGAAGTTTGCTCCATAACTTGCTGCCAGAGTCGGATTCGGATTACCTGCCTGTAGATAGGAAACCATGATCGGAAGCGGCGTAGTTCCCGCCCACAACGGACTGTATGCGAATGTCGTTCCACGTCCGGCGTTGATATTTGCAATCAGGTTCTGTTGCGCAAGGTTAAATTCAGCTCCAAAGCCATTCTCAATAGCATTTACTTCGTTGAGACTGTATTGGTTCTGCATTTCCCTGCCGCGGTTTCCGACATAGCGAAACTCCACAACCGTATCGCGGCCAAGCTGACGCTGGAAGCCAAAGCTCCACGAATCAACAAAACCGGAATGGAAATCAGGCGAAAATGCCAACGCAGCATCGGAACCCGTTGTGATCGCACGCGGATAGACCGGTGTGTTATTGAAGGCAGGAGCGGTCAAATTCGGATTGCCCGGAGTCCGCAGAAGCGAACCGATCGTCAAATTGCCGATCGCGGTCGAACGGCCGACTGAAAACTGCCCGCCAGGGTTCTGGCCGACGCTGTTCTCAACGATCAGTGTACCTTCACGAATAAAGGCACGTGAAAATCCACCGCGGAATACGCTCGTTCCATTCTTGCCAAATATGAACCCTAAAACTCCCGAGCCAAAGTCCGGGCTCCATACTGCACCGACGCTGGGTGCCCAGTTATTCCAGTCATCCCGGAATGCCTTTTGACCAATGGTCGTACCCGTGAATGTCGGAGCAGTTCCCGTAAGTGTTCCGGGCGAGAATAGGTTTCCACGACCGGAAACGTCATAGACCATGTCCGGGTTGGTGAGAACCGAGTAATTTGCGGTCATCAGCTTTGCACCAGTCTGCGGCTGCCATCTGACACCGTAGCTAAGCGTAAAATTCGGGCGAATTCGCCACGAATCCTGAGCAAAGAGTCCGTTTGTGTTCTCTTTGATCTCAAAGGTGCGAGGTCCGTTGAGAGCGTAGCGTCCGTCAGGCCCGAGAACAGCATTTGATCCAAACGCCGAAACTCTTCCGCTCAGGACGGCGTACAGATTCTGCGCATTGGCGATCTCGGTCGCGTTAGCACCCGGGAGTGTTGTAGCAGTAAACGCTGCGATAACAGGGTCTCCCGTGACAACGCCCAATGTGATATTCGGTCGAATGACTCCGAGCGAATCCGAAATAGTCTGGATCTGCTTGAACTGCCCGCCGACAGTGATCGTATGGTCACCCTTGACCCACGTCAGAGAGTTGGTGAAATCCATGGTTGGGGACTCACGAGAACTCGACGCGTTTCGAACCGTCGGATTGGTCAATCCTGCATTACCTATCGACACGTTCAATCCCTGCATCAGATTGTCGAAGTACTGCGTTCCACCCACGAGGTCGAAACGCGAGTTACCTTTGAGCCAGCCACCCAATTGGGCGTATCTAAACTGGTTGACGAGGTTGCCGCCAAAGTTCGATCTGAAACCGATCGAGAGCGACCGACGGTCAGATTGCTGCGTACCCGCATTCGGAATACCCGGAAACGCTGGATCAAAACTATTCAAAAAGTCAACATTTGAACGGAATGGCTGATCGTTATAGACGATGTCTAGCGCATGATCCTTGGTGATATTAAAGTCCGTACGCACGACTAAGAAGCGGCGTCGCTGCTCACCCGGATTAACAAAAGTAAATGGCTGGCGATAATAGACGCCGCCTGTACCGAGAGCCTGAAAAGAACCTCTGACGGCCGTACTCGTTCGGATGAGGTTAAGCATTCCGGCAACGGTCGGGTCAATAGTATTTGGAAGCCCTGCACCATTGGCAATGTTGAACAGATTGACTGTGCTGGCACCACCGGCACCATAACGGAAAATACCGCCTTGGGCCTCAGCAGTCAGCACCTGTCGTGTACGCGCCGG
>JANLTF010000525.1:0-1617 GCA_031362825.1 Acidobacteriota bacterium
TTGGCAAGCGCGATCTTCATCGGGACATTCGGATGGCTCGGAGCTCCGCCATAGTTCGTCGGTGACCAACCGCCACGTTTGATCGGGGCTCCACTGACGATCATATCCGGCGTCATTCCATCCTCAACAGCGGCTGTGTAAATAAATGGCTTGTACGCTGATCCAGTCTGACGCAAGCCTTGGGTTGCGTTATTGAACTTACTCGTTTGAAAGTCATAACCGCCTACAAGACAAACGATCTCGCCGTTCTTTGCGTTTATTGATACGATCGACGCCTGCACCTCAGGCACCTGCATCAGCTCGACATCGAGTTGCTGTTTCTCTTTATCGACGCCCTTTATGAGGAACTCTGCCAGGAAACCGGGTTTTAGCTCGTCCTTTGGACGCTTGCCGCTCCGGCCCATATTAGCCGACCGCACAACTGCCTTGTACTTTCCAAAGCGAACGCCTACCTCATCGCCGCCCGGGTTATGCTTCATCACAAGGCCTTTGATATACTCGCCTACCTGGTAATCGTCACCGTACCAGTCCGGGTGCTTAAAGGTATCGAGGGTCTTGTTTACCTCTTTCTCATCCGTGATAGGTTCTTCGTTGTCGTTGAGCAAAATGTTCTTGTAATCCGATCGCCATGCCCTGCCCCTATCGTACCCGCGGAGGCGCTCGCGGATCACACGCGTTGCGATCTTTTGAGCCTCGACATTGATGGTCGTATATACTTTCAAGCCGCCCTGTGCGACGCGGGTCGTGTATTTTTCTTCGAGATACTTTCGAACCTCTTCGATCGGATAATCCCACGCAGTCGACTTCGGTTGTGATTGATAAAACGCGGTCGATGCCAGTTGAATCGGCTTGGCTTTCGCAGCATCGACCTCCGACTGCGAGTATTTTTCCGGAAAATACTTGGTCATCTGATCGAGAACAATGTCTCGTCGAGTGCGCGCTTTTTCCATGTCACGAGTCGGCGAATATTCCGGCGACTTCGGGATCGCAGCGAGCAACGCCGCTTCCTCAAGCGTGAGATCTTTTACAGATTTGCCAAAATAAGTTCGCGACCCGGCTTCAAAACCATAGGCACCAGCCCCGAGAAAGACGTAATTCATATACATCTCGAGGATCTGATCTTTGGTGTACAGCCGTTCGATCTGCAAGGCGACCGCCCACTCATTGACCTTACGGGTGTATGTTTTGTCCTTATAGAGAAATAGATTCTTTGCCAGCTGCTGCGTGATCGTCGAAGCACCCTCGGTTTTGCCGCTGGTCAGATTCTTGACGACAACGCCAACAATTCGATAGGGATCGATCCCTATGTGGTCACGATAGCGGTAATCCTCGATCGCGAGCAAAGCATCTGTTACGCGGTCAGGCACGTCCTGTATCTTGATCGGAATTCGCTTCTCAAGGGCAAACTCGGCAAGGATAGTCTCGCCGTCGTCGGCGTAAATAGTCGTCACCTGCGGCGGACGATAGGTGGCGAGAGCCGAGACCTCGACCGAGTAGCGAGTGTTATTGAGGTAATACGACGCCAGGACACCCGTCAAAGCTCCGGCCGACAAAGCCAGTAGCAACGCCGCCGCAAGGAACGTAAACCCAGAGAACCACGCCTTCGACGAGCCGTCA
>JANLTF010000527.1:0-5775 GCA_031362825.1 Acidobacteriota bacterium
GCCGCTCAAACGTTGGGGTGTCGGGCCCGGTAAAAAAGTGGCTGTCGCGGGACTTGGCGGGCTTGGCCATATGGGTGTAAAGCTGGCCGTCGCGATGGGGGCCGAGGTTACCGTACTGAGCACATCGCCGTCAAAAGAGGCGGATGCACGTGCTCTCGGTGCGACGGGATTCATAAATGTTCGTGACGAGGATTCAGTTAAAGCGGCGACCGGCAGCTTTGATTTCCTGCTCGATACGATCTCGGCGAATCACGACTACAACGCATATCTCGGCATGCTCACGCTCAACGGTGTGATGGTCATCGTCGGTGTGCCAACCCAGCCGACACCGTTAAATGCATTCTCACTCATTGGCGGCAACAAGGTGCTAGCCGGTTCGCTGATCGGCGGCATTCCCGAAACACAAGAAATGCTAGATTTCTGCGCCGAGCACAATGTCGTGTCAGATGTTGAGATCATTACACCCGAACAGATCGAGACCGCATACGACCGCACGGTCAAATCTGATGTTCGTTATCGTTTTGTGATCGACATGCAAAATGCTTAAGAATTATTTGCCCGCGAATTACGCGAATGTCTGCGAATTCTTTCTTCTCTATTCGCGTTTTTTCGCGTAATTAGCGGGCAAAAAAGTTAATCGAAATATGCGCTACATAGCCTTGCTGCGCGGCATCAATGTCGGCGGCAATAACATGATCAAGATGGAAACACTCCGGGCGACTTTCGAGTCGCTCGGATTTGAAAATGTTAAGAGCTATATAAACAGCGGCAATCTCGCATTCGATACGTCGAAAACCGATGACCAAAAGCTGGCAAAAAAGATCCACGACGCCATCCACAAAGATTTTGGATTTGATATTTCCGTTATGGTCCGCTCGATCGCCGAGATCGAGGATATCATCGCAAACAAACCTTATGTTGGGCAGTTTGATAACGATAAAGATGTTCACGTTTTCTTTCTGGATAGCGAACCTACCGCTGAGCAGAATAGTCAGCTACAAGGAAAGACTAATGAGAACGAGTTTATTACCATCACCGGCCGCACGATCTATTACATGCTGCGGATCAGCATTCTCGACAGTGCGTTGGGAAAGGGATTTCTCGACCGAAAGCTAAAAATTGTAAATACGGCCCGCAACTGGCGGACGGTAAAGAAGATTGCGGAGCTTTAGGACAGTTGTTTTATGAGGAAACCTTCAATATTAGCGATAGTCTTCGTCATTTTGTGGTATGTCATGGCAACGAGCGGACAGCGAAGAGTCTCCAAAAAAGAGATAGATCTATTCGTCCAGGATAAAATGCGGGAGTATGGCATTCCCGGTTTGTCGATTGCGGTCGTTCGCGATCGAAAGATCGTTCATCTCAAAGGCTACGGGATCGCCAATCTCGAACTTTCGGCGCCGGTCACGGAAAAAACGGTTTTTAGCCTCGCGTCGATCACAAAAACATTCACCGCGATACTGACAATGGCCCTCGTCGAAGATGGCCGCTTGTCGCTAGGCGATCCTATATCAAAATATTTAAGCGGCTTGCCCGAGATCTGGAAGCCAATTACCGTCCGACAGTTGTTGACCCATACTTCCGGCATTCCCAGTTTTGCAACCCTTGATAAAGATCCTTGTCCTGTGGGGAAACAATTTCGTGACTACACTCGTGAGGATGTTTTGAAAGAGGTTTCTTGTTTTCCGCTTGAATTCGCTCCGGGCGAACGCTTCGCTTACGGAGACACGAATTATCACTTGCTCGGGATGATAGTCGAACGAGTTTCCGGAAAGTCCTATGAAACCTTTTTGCACGAACGTGTTCTGGATCCGCTGGGCATGAAAGATACGCGAAATACAAATTATGTCGACCTAATTCCGAACCGGGCAAACGGGTATAGTCTGCGTAATGGAGTTGTGAAAAACGCAGATCGGTTTGAGATCGACGAGTTTGCAAACGGCAGCCTGATCTCAACAGCCGTCGACATGGCGAAATTCGAAGGAGCCTTTACGACTGAAAAGGTATTGAAACACAAAACCTTGGAGCAAATATGGGCAAATGCAAGGCTCAACAGCGGCGACATCGTACTTCAATATGGATTGGGGTTGGGATTGACGCCGTTTCGCGGTCGAAAACGTTTCGGTCATAACGGTGGCGGAGGCCTCGGTTTCGCAACTTCGTTCACGCATTTTCCGGCTGAAAAGATCTCAGTCGTAGTCTTGTCAAACGCGGATCAACCCGGCGGCCGCATCGGCGATTTGGCGAACGAAATAGCGGCATTGTATTTTTGATTATGACTATTCGCCGCCCTTTCAACTTCAAACAATGGATCGATGAGCACCGCCATCTGCTCACGCCGCCGGTTGGGAATCAGTGAGTTGATTATGACCGACAATCGGTTTTCAGAAACTGGCGGAGCTATGACATTCGCTAAGGCCGAGCTTCCAGAACTAGGTTGAAAGGCGTTTCCGTAGCACGGCGGAATCTCGTAAAGCCGCCTTCGTTGGCAACTGATCGCAATCTGGCCTCGCCTGCTTGGGCTCCTAATCCCAATCCGACTTCCTGAGATCTCGACGCGGGAGTGCAGATCAACGTGGATGCCGAATAATAAACACGTCCGACCGGATTGTGATTATCTTCGTATTTGTCGTTTGCGAACGGCTCGACGATCATCCACGTGCCATCGTCTTTTAGCGAGCCTCTGACACGTTTAGCGGCTCCAACCGGATCCCCCATGTCGTGCAGGCAATCGAAAAACGTCACAAGATCATAGTCGTTTCCCGGAAATTCTTTGGCACTTGCAACCTCGAAAGAAACGCGGTTGCCGAGACCGGCTCCAGCCGCCTTTGCTCGAGCCTGTTCAATAGATCTGTCGTGATAATCAAACCCTACGAATTCGGAATTAGGAAAAGCCACTGCCATTATCATTGTCGACGCTCCAAGGCCGCATCCGACATCGGCCACCTTCGCTCCGTCCTTTAGCTTTAGCTCAACGCCTTCGAGAGCCGGTATCCAAGCGGATACAAGGTTTGCATTATAGCCGGGGCGGAAGAAAAGCTCGGTGCCGCGAAATAGATCGGGGTCGTGCTCGTGCCAGCCTAAGCCTTCGCCTGACTTGAATCTGTCGATCATCTTAGGCACCGCCTTTAATGCTGAAGTCGCCAGAACAAAGGCTCCCGGCAGATAGGCCGGATTGGTTTCGTTCGTCATAACAAACGACTGTTCCGCCGTCAGGTAATAACTGTCAACTTCGGCATCGTATTGGACATAGCCGCTGGCGGCCTGAGCGTTTAACCATTCACGGATGTAGCGCTCATTAGTTTTAGTCCGCTTCGCCAGTTCCGCCGCGGTGACCCGCTCTTCGGGAGTGGACATTGCTTTGTAGAGTCCAAGCTTTTCGCCAATTACTATAGATCCCGCATGCATTGTCGCTCCGAGATCGCCAACAAATTTGCCTAGAAGTTCGTTGAGTTTGTGTTCATTGATGTCCATCTTTATCTCCTATAAAAACCGCGCAGAATGTCGCATAATTGTGTCGGTTTTATTTGACCGTAGTTTTCGCGATATAATCCTGCACAGAGCTTCTGATTGAAGAATATTATATGTCAATACGGCGTCCGTTCAACTTCAAACAATGGATCGATGAGCATCGCCATCTACTCAAGCCGCCGGTTGGGAATCAGTGTGTGTATCAGGACGAGGATTTTATCGTGATGGTCGTCGGCGGGCCGAACTCACGGAAAGATTACCATTGGGACGAGGGTGAGGAGCTATTTTACCAGCTCGAGGGCGATATCAAAGTTCAGATACAGGAAAACGGGAAAGCGGTGGAAGTACCGATCTGCGAAGGCGAGATGTTCCTGCTGCCGCCGCGAATTCCGCATAACCCTATAAGAGGTGAAAACAGCATCGGCCTCGTCATCGAACGAAAACGCGGCGAAGGCGAGCTCGACGGCCTGATGTGGTTTTGCGAGACTTGCAACGAAAAACTTTACGAAGAATATTTTCAGCTTGGGGATATTACTACGCAGTTTCAGGGAGTTTTTAAGAGGTTTTACGGGTCGGAAGGGTTGCGGACTTGTAAATCCTGCGGTTCGGTGATGGAACCGCCGCTGGTTGTTTCCTGACATGCTAAAGATCGACGTTCATACACATATTCTGCCTCGCGATATTCCGCGTTGGGGGGATAAGTTTGGTTATGGCGGGTTTATTTCGCTTGACCATTATAAGCCTTGTTGCGCGCGGATGTTGCGGGATGATGGCGTGGCGTTTCGGGATGTTGAGGAAAATTGCTGGTCGGTGGAGAGGCGTATTGAGGAATGCGATGTGTCGGGCGTGACTGTTCAGGTGCTGTCGACCGTGCCGGTGATGTTCAGCTATTGGGCGAAACCACAGGACGGGGCCGAGGTCGCGGCGTTTTTGAATGATCATATCGCGGAGATCGTCGGTGAATTTCCGTCGCGTTTTATCGGCCTCGGCACGGTTCCGATGCAAGGTGTTGATCTCGCGATCCACGAACTTGAACGCTGCAAATCTATCGGTCTTGCCGGCGTTCAGATCGGGACGAATGTTAATCAGCTAAATCTGAGCGAGCCCGGATTTTTTGATTTTTTTACCGCATGCGATGAGCTGGAAATGGCGGTGTTTGTTCATCCGTGGGAGATGGCAGGCGAATCGGACATGTCGAAATACTGGCTTCCGTGGCTCGTCGGAATGCCGGCCGAGGTATCGCGAGCCATATGCTCGCTGATCTTTTCGGGCACGCTTGAACGGTTGCCGAATCTGCGAATCTGTTTTGCCCACGGCGGCGGTGCATTTCCATCGACGCTTGGGCGTATCGAGCACGGTTTCAACGTGCGGCCTGATCTTTGTGCGGTCGATAATCCAAACAACCCGCGAAAATATCTGGGCCAAATGTATTTTGATTCGCTGGTGCACGATGCCGCGACGCTTCAATTTCTTATCAATATGGTCGGAACGGAGAAGATCGCTCTCGGTACGGATTACCCTTTTCCGCTCGGTGAACTTGAGCCCGGCAAATTGATCGACTCGATGCCATACGACAATGCGGCGAAAGAGCGGCTTTTAAGCGGCACGGCACTCGAATGGCTCGGGCTTGAGAAAGGCAAATTCCTGTAAACGCTACTTCATTGACTCAAGAATATCGGCGATGTCCTTTTCGGTCGTGTCCGGATTGATAAAGCAGAACCGTGAGACCGTTTCAGCTCCGTCAGGATTTCGCCATTTTGTCGGGGCGACAAGGGCGAAGCCGGATTTATGGTTTTTGTAGGTCCACGATCGATAGTCTTCGGCTTGCCAGCCTTTTCTTCGATACAAAACACATGAGAGGCTTGGTTCACGAACGAGTTCGGTGTGTTCGGCTTTGGTGATCAGGCGGCCGGCGATCTGGGCGAGTTCGATGCCGCGGCTGATGGCTTTTTCGTAGCGGTCGGTGCCGTGCATTGCGAGCGAGAACCAGAGCGGCAACCCGCGAACGCGACGTGTGAGCTGGATCTGATAGTCCGAGGGATTAAAACCGTGGGCACCCTCGTCCGAGAAGATGTCGAGATATGAGCCTTCCTGCGCGTGAGCTAACTTCGCGATCTCGGGGTCGCGATAGATCACGGCACCGCAATCGTATGGCGAAAAGAGCCATTTGTGCGGGTCGATGGTCATGCTGTCGGCGTGTTCGATGCCGTTGAAAAGCGGACGGACCGATTTGACGGCAAGTGCGGCCCCGCCATAGGCCGCGTCGACGTGGAACCAGAATCGGTGCTTTTTGCAGACCTCGGC
>JANLTF010000541.1:0-2367 GCA_031362825.1 Acidobacteriota bacterium
ATCGAGCGTGTCGGTAACGCCGTACCCAACCCAGCGATCTTGTTTGTCGGCTTGGCCGTAATCGTGGTCGTCGCATCGGCGATCGTCTCAAACGCCAACATCACGGTTCAACACCCGACAACCAACGCAACGATCAGCGCCGTAAATCTGCTGACAGTCGAAGGTCTGCACCGTATATTGACCGGTTTGGTGACGAACTTTACAAGTTTCGCTCCGCTCGGAACTGTTTTGACTGCGTTGCTTGGTCTGGCGGTCGCGGAAGCCAGCGGTTTGATTCGAACGAGCCTTCGGTTGCTCGTAATGTCATCGCCGAAAAAACTCTTGACTGTAGTTGTTGTCTTCGCCGGCGTTTTGTCACACACGGCGAGCGACATCGGTTATGTTTTACTGATTCCTCTTTCCGCGATGGTCTTCCTGGCGGTCGGTCGGCATCCCTTGGCAGGTCTTGCGGCATCATTCGCCGGAGTGTCGGGCGGGTTCAGCGCGAACTTGCTGTTGGGGCCGATCGACGCGATGCTCGCCGGAATCACTCAGGAAGCTGCTCATATTGTCGACCCGGCGTATTTAGTAACACCTGCGGCGAACTACTATTTTATGGCTTCGTCGGCAATTCTCGTTACGATTTTAGGAACCTGGATCACTGAAAAGATAATTGTTCCGCGTCTCGGCGACTACAAGGGCGAAGCTGTTCCAGAAACCCTTGAAAAGCTGACCGACGCTGAAAAACGCGGAATGCGTTTTGCGATCCTTGCTCTACTCGTGTTCGCCGGTCTGATCTTATGGGGAACGGTTCCGGCGGACGGATTCTTACGCGACGCGAAAACCGGCGATCTTCTCAAGTCGCCTTTTCTGTCAGGCATTGTGGCTGTTATTTTTGCCGGCGGAGTATTTCTCGGTCTTGCGTACGGCATAGGCGCAAGGACCATCAAGAACACCAACGATATGACGACCGCGATGGAAAACTCGATGAAGACCATGGCGACGTATATCGTGCTGGCCTTTTTCGCCGCCCAGTTTATCGCTTTTTTCAACTGGTCCAATCTTGGAGTAATTATTGCGGTTAACGGCGCGGAGGTTTTGCGGAATCTTGAGGTCGGGGGTGTCACGCTCATAATCCTGTTCGTAGTGGCGACGATGATCCTGGATCTGCTGATCGGCTCGGCGGCGGCGAAATGGGCACTCGTCGCTCCGATCTTCGTGCCAATGATGATGATCCTTGGCTATTCGCCGGAGATGACGCAGGCCACCTATCGCATCGGCGACAGCGTGATAAACATCGTCTCGCCTCTGATGGCCTACTTTCCCTTGATTGTAGCTTTCGCGCAAAAATACGACCCGAAAGCCGGAATAGGAACGCTAATGGCGTTGATGATGCCGTATTCGGTCGCATTCTTTTTTGGATGGACACTGTTCTTGATCATCTGGTTTTATTTCGCTCTGCCTCTGGGCCCGGGAGCGGAAATGTTCTATCAAATGCCCACGAAGTAGGTTTTCGCAAAGATCGTTAACACTAAGAGACTTCTATTAGTTATGATGTCAAAAAGATCTTAAGTAGCTTACCCATTTTCGATCTACTGTTTGTTATCGGAGCTTCCTTCGGCATTGTCTGGGATCCCAGAGAACGAAAGAAAAGAACAAAGCGGCTCCAACGAGAATTTCGTCGCCCCACGAATAGCTTTTACAATCTCAGCGAAACGCAGATCAGGAAGGCCAAATGACCGTGGAGCACTGCCCATTCTGAGAATAAATTTGAAAATAGGAGAGAAAACTTGTACATACAGGAAAACGTTTCGACTATGGTTGAGGAAAAGGCCTAATCTCACAAACGGGGACTTGATCCTAAGCTTTCCGAAAGCCGTCGAATGGCGCTTTCCCCTTCGTCGTTTTCGGTTTTGGCTCAAGGGTAGGCCACTATTCCTCTATGGTGAGCCACAGATGCATGACATTCTCGCTCGATCCGGCGTAATAGAATATGACGTTATCCACCTTAATCGTGACTATCTGGTCGCAGCAAATGTTTGATGAAATTAAAAGACTGTCTTGGGATCGGAAAAGTTGGTTGCAAATGGAGGCCCTCTTTCTGACGGGCGGGGCATCGAAATTTTGGCAATCAAGGAGCTTAGCAGATCGCTCTCTCGTGGCTGTGGGAAAACAACAAAAAAAGGGACTTTCGAATTTCTTCGAAAGCCCCATGTTTATTGGTCGGGACGACAAGATTTGAACTTGCGACCTCTCGCACCCCAAGCGAACGCGCTACCAGACTGCGCTACGTCCCGAAAACGAATTCTAAGATTATTGTTACGACAAGGAAAAGTCAACCGTGACTGGTATTAGGCGTGAGTTCCCGGCGGCGATTTTAGCATTTCA
>JANLTF010000558.1:0-3448 GCA_031362825.1 Acidobacteriota bacterium
CAACGGATCGAGCAGCATCAGAATTGCTTTCAAATACCGAGATGCCGTGTTTTTCCGCGAGTTCTGAGCGCCGCGACTCTCTTGGGTGACTTGCCGCAATATTTTTCGGATCGACGAGTTCGCGCCGCAGCAGTCCCGCGACCATCGATTCGCCCATCACGCCGCAGCCGATAAATGCAAGGTGCAGATCTTTCAGTTCGTTTGCCATAATTCGTAATAAACAGTCGACTTTTTTATATCTTACCAATAATGGCATTGACTCGATGGACTTTCTTTTCGATCCCGGAGGGATTGCATGTTTATAGCACGAAAATTCGCAAATATCCGTGCGACCCCGGCTGGGGTCGTATGTCTCCTAACGGTCGGGCGTGCTATAAACATTTGACGCCTCTGGCGTCATTCGTGCATGTAAGTTGCCTTTCGGAACAGTTCGTAACAAAGCCGTAACGTTCACACGCTCCGGTTTTTATTGATTTATCCGCCGAATTGAAATACTATTCGTAAGCAAATATCACTTAATTACGGGAAATGCGGCGAATTCCAGGGCGCCGAATACAGACGAACGATCAAAGGAGTTGCTATGTCAAGATCACGGATGACGGGTCGGATGTTTTGGGTTGTGTCGGGTCGAACGCGTTGGGCCGTTGCCATTACGGTTCTTGCGGGGCTCGTTTTCTCAGCGGTCGCGTTGAACGTAACGGAGAGGGCTACGGTTTCAGCCCAGACTTTGGAAAATGAGGCTGTCGCCAGCCCCGGAGCAACCAACGTGATCTCAGGTAATCTTGCGCCGATCACGATCAATGACAATACGACCGCGTCGCTTTATCCGTCAGTGGGGACAATCAGCGGAGTCAACCAATCGATCACTCGTATCCGCGTGCAATTGAATAACTTCACTCACACGTTTCCGGACGATGTCGATATCATTCTCGAAGGGCCGCAGGGCCAAAAGGCGATCGTTATGTCCGATGCCGGAGGTGGTGCCGATGTCTCGAATCTTCAGATGATCTTTGATTCGGTCGCTCCGCTCTCGGCGATCTTGCCGGATGAGGGAGTGACAACGGCAGGAACGTTCCGGGCGGTCAACTATGGTAATGGCGCTGGCGTTTTCACGGACACTTTCCCTGCTCCGTTTCCTGCTCCGAATACATTGACCGACGCACCCGCCGATCTGAGCGTGTTTCACCAGACAAACCCGAACGGCCAGTGGAAGCTCTACGTCGTCGATGATGCCGGACAAGACTCGGGCTCGATCTCGGGCGGCTGGACGCTGCTTGTGACCGTGCCGGCGATCTTTACCGTCAATTCGACCAACGACCCCGGCAACGGCGTTTGCGACGGATCCGAATGCACACTTCGCGAAGCGATCACGGCGGCGATCAACGCCCCTGGCAACAGCGATCAGATCAGTTTCGATCCCAGCTTTAACACGCCAAAGACCATCGATCTGCTCACACCACTTCCCGACATCAGCGAAAGCATGGCCATCGTCGGGCCGGGAGCGAATCTCCTGACCGTGCGGCGGGCGTTCACGGCGGCGACGGACTTTCGCATCTTTAGCATTCCGCCGGGCATAACAACCGGTGTCGCCCTCAGCGGGATGACTATCAGCAACGGACGGGGGGAGACAATGGCGGCGCAATTGAGAGTAGCAGCTATCTAACGTTGACCAATCTTCACGTTACCGGGAACACTGCTACGGGCGGCGGCGGCGGGATTACTCTTGCATTTGCCGACGGAGTTTTCACCAATTGTACTTTTAGCGCCAACACGACACCCGGAATTGGAGGCGCAATTTATTTTCTAAGCGACGGCGGTGACACTTTGCGTGTCGCGAGCAGTACGATCAGCGGCAATTTTGCCGATCAAGGCGGCAGCATCCTCCATGGTAATAGCTCCAGCACCAGCAGTCGTCTGGAAGTCACAAACAGTACAATTGCGAATAATTCATTTAGGGTTAATGGCGCAGGCATTTTTAACGTCGCGGGAGCCGCAGGGGGCAGTGCCACCACCACGCTACGCAACACGATCGTCGCTCTCAACGGTAATTTTAACTTCTTGAACCAAACCGCACCCGGCTCTACGACGACGTTTCAGTCGCTAGGCTTTAATCTGAGCGATAATTTCGGCGTGCTTACGCCGATAGCCACCGACATCACCAGTGCAACGTCGCGGCTTGCACCATTAGCGCTCTACGGCGGGCAAACGCCGACGCACACTTTGCTTCATAGCAGTCCGGCAATCGGTGCGGGGGATCGTTCCAGCCAAACGACCGATCAGCGCGGACAGCCGCGTCCGGATGCTGGTGCGGACATCGGAGCCGTTGAGATACAGACAAACGCCTCTCTTACCGTCATCAATAACAGCAACTCAGGAGCGGGCAGTCTCCCCGATGCTATCGCCTTTTCCAACGCGAACCCAACACTGCTCGCCGACATCCTCTTCGACAACACCTTTTTCAGCACACAACGCACCATTACACTCGGCGGTACGCAACTAGCGATCAACGGCAAAGCCAACATCATCGCTCCTGCCGCGAATCTGGTGACCGTCTCGGGCGGTAATGCGAGCCGCCTCTTTCAAGTGTCATCCGGCGCTACCGCCACCTTGAGCGGAATGACCATCACCGGCGGAAATGGCAGCGGCGGACACGGCGGCGGCATTTTGAGCAGTGGCAAGCTTACGGTGACCAATGCTGTTGTCACCGGCAACCAAACGAGCACCGGCTTCGATGGCGGCGGCATTTACAACAATAATGCCACGTTGACGGTAACCAACGCGACCATCTCCGGCAATTCGGCTGCCAAAAATGGCGGCGGCATTTACGCGAATAATTCAACGGTGACGACGGTGACGAACACCACCATTTCGGGCAATACGGCAAACGGCAGTGCAGCATTTGGGACGAGCGGCGGCATTGACGTTGGCGGCAATCTAACCGTTGCCAATTCAACCATTAGCGGCAATAGCACACCAAACGGAAACAATAACGGCGGCGGCATCTGGACGGAAACTCCCGTCACAATCATCAACAGCACCATCACAAACAACTCTGCGGCGGGAGCAAACAGCGCAAGCGGTGTTTTTAGATTCGGCGGCACTGTCGCCATCCGCAACAGCATCGTGGCGGGCAATGTGGGCAACGCCACTCAGCCCGATGTCGTCGCGAGCGGCGGCAACGGCATCACCTCAAACGGCTTCAACCTCATCGGCAATCGCGGCACCGTAACCTTCGGCGCAACAGGCGACCAATCCGGCGGGAACGGCAATCCGATTCTCAATCCGCGGCTCGGCCCGCTCGCCGATAACGGCGGCCCGACGCGGACGCACGCCTTGCTCGTAGGCAGCACCGCTCTCGACGCGGGTAACAACTCCGGCTCCGGCACATTGACCGATCAGCGCGGCGGCAATTTCCGCCGCCCCTTCGACCTGCCGGTCGGAAACGCCC
>JANLTF010000562.1:0-9262 GCA_031362825.1 Acidobacteriota bacterium
TGTACCAACCGAACGAACTCAGCGGCGTCGTCATAAAAACCGCCAACCCAAGCACGACCGACGACGCACCTAGAAACTTGGTCAAAGGCTCCTTTTTCCGGACCAAATAAACGACCGTCGGAATAACCACGAGCACCGTCGAGACCAGCAAAATATCAGCAAACCACAGGTTCAGAGCGTCCTCGCCGAACCTCAAAAAGTGGTCAGGCAGCAGCAGAAAGTTGGTTCTATAATCCCACGTCGTCCCGAAATATTTCGGCGACGAATGCATTATCCAATCAAGCTCCGTCAGCCAACGCGACCAATAAAACGAGGTCATCACGACCGAGGACAGTACCGCCGCGACGAGCTTTGGAATTACGACCAAATTGCTCCTTCGCAATAAAAACAATGCATAGATTCCCATCGCCAGCGAACAGATTATCGTCAATGGAAGATGCGTGAGTATCAGCAGCGAATACGCGATAGAGAGAGCCGCAACGTCGCTCCAACGGCTATCTCGGCAGGCTCTCGCTAAATAGAGAAAGCAAAAAGGTATGATCGCTGTCGCAAAGAACTCGGCAAGCAGGAAGTTGTTATAGATCTCATTCAGATGGTACGGAGCGAATACATAAAGCATCCCCGCGATCAATGCCTGTGGGCGTTCGCGCTCAACTCGAGCCCACAAATATACACCGATACCCCCAATAAAGAACACGAGTGTAAACGCCAGCAAACTCGCGATGTACCAATCCTGAACGAACGCATTCGCGGCCGCCAGCACGTAATAAGTAAGCGGCGGATAGAACCGTAGGCCGTAATCACCAAAACCGTGGTTTGTCTCGGCGGCAAAGCTCGGATACAGGTGGCCGGACTGCACCGATCGATACACGGTCGACGCGAATTGATAGTGCTGAGCCTGATCGTTGCCGCTCGGGACACCGTAAAAATAGGCCGGCGACATCGCGATGATCGAGAAAAGCATGATCAACGCAAAGTGGCCAAGATTCTGTCGCAGCGGATCGTTAGGCATTTACTGGATTGCGATCTGCGTCTTTTCGATGTCGATTTTCACGCGGCAATTTTCTTTGTCGAGTACATACGGAGCGTCGCTCGGATCGACAAGACGTTTCGAAACATCAACGCGAAACTCCCGCCCCTCCGGCAGTTTGACCTGAAACAACGAAGCTGCGATCTCGCCAAAGCTGCTAGCACACCGCCCGTTTTTCTCTTTGAAATCAGCCAGCACGCGGTCTATGGCCTCGCGTTCGTCAAGCGAATCGAGCTGCATCAAACGGCGCCTCGCGGTGATCGCGACCTGTTCGTCCTCAGAATCAGCAAGCATTTGCCGGTAGATCGCCCTCGATGTTGCACGGCTGCCGCCTGCCGACCGCATCGACGCGGCCATCAGCTTCATAAACGGACTCGAAGCCGGGATCTGCGAGCCTTTCTCATATGTGTCTGCGGCCTCGCCATAGCGACCGAGTTTCCAATAAATGTAGCCGAGATGCTGGTACAAACGCCATTCGTTGGGGTTGTTGGCGATTCCCTTTTGAGCGATCGCGGTCGCCTTTTCAGGATCGATCGCCGGCAATATCACAGCACCGTATGAATACGCCGCGATAAAATGCGGGTCGAGATCCGTCGCATTGTCGAGATAGGGATGCAAGAGCCGCGGGTTCAGTTCGCGAAGGTCATCAAGATTGATGTCGGCCTTCGAATTGACGATCTTGCCGCCGATATATTGCAACGACCGCATCCAGTACCAGTCGGCCATCAGGCCTTCGAAACCAAGTGCAAATCCTTTGAGTTTCGAGCCGTTCATCGAAAGATCGCTGTCATCGTAGCCGCTCGGCAGTTCCGGCCGGTGCCGGTCCAGAAAGCCGCTCAGGCCGATCACCGCCGCAAATCCCGCGATGATAATCACTGCCGGCAACGCAATAGACCTAACGGCATTTTGGCTCATCTATTTGAAATTCCGGCGGCTGAAAATAAGGACCGTGACCGCCATGATTATTACATCGTAAACAAGCGCATACGCAGCTGCTCCGCCGAGCCACATCGCCGTCGGAGAATCGCCATTCGCGCTATTGGCGATAAAGCTGAAGTTCGAAAGATTTGGGAGCAAAACGTAAATCGCCGTAAAAAATCCGATCGCCGTTTTCGACCCGAGACTCGTCGCAAGATCAAGCAGCGATGAGCTGAAATGGCCGATCAAAAAGACAAAGAAAGTGAGCAGTGCCGACAAGGCCGGAGTCGAAAATGAAGAGAATATTATCGCCACTGCAGTGACGATCGTTAACTCTAAGAATATCAGTAAAATGGCACCCCAAACGCCTCCGATCAGCCGTCCGCCGCCGACATAAAGTAACGCAAGCGTGACTCCGATGCCCATTATTAGGACGTTTACCAGCAGAGTTGCACAGAGGCCGAGATATTTGCCAATAATAAATTCGCCGCGGCCGACCGGCTTTGAAAAGATCGAATAAACGGTCCGCTTCTCTATCTCCTTCCAGACCAGGCTGACACCGACAAATATTGCGATGAACGCCCCAAAGAGAAGAACCGAACTAAGGCCGAGATTTACGATCACTCTGGCCTCTTGTCCAGCAGTCAATTCGCCGAGAAAGATCGCGCCGGCCGTGATCAGCAGCACAAAAATTATCAGATTGTATAGGATCCGGTCACGAACGGCCTCGCGAAACGCATTTTTCGCGATGGTCAAGATTCGGGGCAGGAATCCTGTTCCTTCGTTAGGCATAGTTGAGATGGATAAATGCTTCGACAACAGGTCATGGATGACGGAGCAAAAAGTATCTTATCACGAGTCTTAAGAAAAAAGCTTGGGCGGTACTGTGGTCGGTACGTTCTATTGAGCTTCAGTAGCGTCAGCCGTCGCTGATGGTGTCGGCGTCGGGTCAACGTATTCTTGCACGCCCGCCTGAGGCACCAGTTCGGCCGGTGGAGCGACCGATTCGTCCGTTTGAGCTAAGTAATAGGCGTTCACGCTTCCCGTTTTGATCAATTTGTACCAGCCATTGGCGTGCCTGAGATCAATACCTCGCGAGACCTGAAGTTGAACCGCTGCCTCGTCGGTTCGGCCATGATCTTCCAGAAACGCGATATACTCCGTTCTCAAATATATCGATCGCGGATACACGCTCAAAGCCTCGATAAATGAGGCTTCCGCCTCGGCTACCAACCCCGCTTTGATCTGCAGTTCAATAAGCGACGAATATGTCAATGCCATGCCGACACCGCGGTCGATCGCCTTTCGGGTATTGATCGCGGCCTTATCCGGCTCATTGTCAGCGTTGTTGCGAGCGGCGTTTGACAAATAAAGGCCCGCATAAGAAGGGTCAGCGATCCGGGCTATTCGAAAATGCGAGTGAGCCACAACGGTATCGCCGGTCTGTTCCGCCAAATAAACCTGATACTCCGCAATAATCTTCGATGTACAGTATCCACCGAGGAGAAGCGTGAAAACCAAACACGCCGCATAGAGAGGCGTTGGCATTAATTTCCTTTCCGAAGATTTAGGAACTCGCCGGTCGATCTTTGACAATTCGTTTACTCCGATCGCAAATATCATAAAAAATGCGACGCCATTTTGTGCGGAACGAAACGAAAATGAACTGACCATAGAACTGACGGCAAATGCGATCATTCCACCCGCGGAAGCCCATAATATCGGCGATACTTTATCTTTTTTACGCGTCAAACCGCGTACCAAAAAGAACGTAAACACCAGAAATGGCAATACAAATAGGCATATACCGACAAATCCAAGCTCTGCCGCAACTTGTAACGGTTCGTTATGAGCTCGCTCAAAAATATAATCTTCGCCGGGTTCGTCCGTTGGATCATCAGGATGTGTCAGTCGATATTGGATTCGAGAATCGTTAAGCCGCATGCCGAAATTATCGGCTCCGACACCGAGTACCCAGTGATCTTTGAACATCTGACCGCCAAGTTTCCATGAAAACACCCGAAAGGCCGAAGTAACGCGGGTAGGATCAGCCTCTCCAGAGATGTAATCAGTTGTCGCCGGAATCTCGGAAGCAAATGAAAAGAATGCCTGAAATCCGATCGTAAAGATCAGCCAACACGTGGCCGCAATGGCGACGCGGCGTCGAAAGTGCCTTGGCGAAAGCAGTATCCAGCCAATAAACATCACCAGAAAGCCAATTACGCCACCTAGAAATGCGCCCTTGCTAAGCGACAACATTGCCGTCATCCAACCGAGGACCGCAGCGACGGAAAATACTACATTTAGCCACCGTTTACCGGCATAGATCGCCAGAGCCCACAGCATTGGAGCGACCGTTACCATCATCTCGGCATATTTTCCGTAACGAATGCGTATGTAACCCTCGTTCAACTTAAAATCCACGAGCGTCATATAATCAAAGATGCAAAGGCAGCCGAGAAAAATTGATATTATCGCGAGCGTCGAAAAGATAATTCGGCCCGATGGATCAGACCGCAATAGAGAGCTAAACACAAGAAAATACACCAGATAGACCGACCACAGCAGGGTATGATGGGCAGGCCCATCAAAGACTTCGCTCCAAATCAGCGACGATCCGCTCCACGCGACGAACACCATAATTGTCAAAGCGATCAGCCTTAGCAAACTAAGATCACGGTTATTCGAAATCGCTCCATCGGCCTTGGGACGCATTGAAAATGCCAACATTATCAATAGCGCGACCGTCAAGAAAGTCTCGGCCTTGAACGGTAGATTCACTGCGATCGTCGGCTGAGGCAACACAAACAGAATCGTCAACAGTGCCACCGACAGAATGATCGGGATCACTAGAGCAGTTAGAGAGAACCTAAACTGCCGGTATTTATTTGCCGTTTCGTTTTCGATCATTTGCAGCTGAGAACTCCTCAAATCGACGAGGCGATGCAAGATTCTACCATGCCACGTATAAACGAAAAAATACGGACATCCGTAGTTCGGACGCCCGTAAGACTCATCTGATCGGGATCTGTTTAGTTATTCAGCGGTGAGGCAGCAGAAACTGCTGCAAGTGTTCCAAATTGCGACAGAGTCGTATCAGCGACAATGACACCTTCGGTGGCAACACCAAACCTGCGCGCACCTGTCTGAGTAACGCCTGACGTCGTCGTCGGAACGGCCGTAAAGGCAAACTGTGCCGGCACCGAAGTAGTTCCCGCAACGCGTATCCCAAGAAATGTGTAGCCGCTCTTTACGCCGGTGTCCAGGGTATTGTCGAGAATCATCGCACCGGGCGTTCCGAGGTCTGACAGAGCCACATTGCTAAATGCTGTGCCGCCCGCGAACTGGCCATTGCCGAAGGACGCTTGGTAAGTCAACTGCGCTCCATGAAGCGTCCGCATCGACGATATGGCGGAGCCTTCGTTTGCACTGCGGCGTGAGGCGAGAAGGTTTGGGATGGCTATGGCTGCTATGATCCCGATGATAACGACGACGATCAATAGTTCGATAAGCGAAAATCCTTGGTGGTTCTTTTTCATGATGCTAACTCCCTTGTAGAGCGTATTTATTGCGTTTGGACTGATTGAATTTCGCGAAGCGACGGTAGATGCGATGTCGGTGTCCGAAAGAATATGAGCTTTACTAAAAAAGGCGGGAAACACTTGTTAAAATGTTTCCCGCCCTAGGTCAAATCGTTAGACGATTAGTTGCTGAGCGGCGAACCACCCGTGACGCTGGCGAGCGTAGCATGCTGCGACAAGGTCGTATCAGCCATGATCACACCTTCCGTTGCGACGCCGAAACGACGCGAACCGGTCTGTGTTACACCCGAAGTCGTGGTTGGTACTGCCGAGAATGCAAACTGAGCAGGTGCTGCCGACGTTGAAGCAACGCGGATGCCTACATAGTTGTAGCCACTCTTCGTAGCCGAACCAAGAACTGAGTCAACGAGGCCCGGTGTCAGAAGTTCTGACAAAGCGGTCGCGCTGAACGAGGTAGCACCGGCGTAATTGCCGTTGCCATAGGTTGACGAATAGGTCATCTGTGCGCCGTGCAGTGTACGCATAGCGGAAACAGTTGAACCTTCATTAGCACTGCGGCGTGCAGCCAGCAGGTTGGGGATAGCGATCGCGGCGATGATGCCGATGATCACGACGACGATCAAGAGTTCGATAAGCGAGAAGCCCTTTTGGTTTTTCATTTGTAATTCACAATCTCCTAAAATATTTGAAATCTGTTGTACCTTTCCCAGGCAGCGATAACTAATACAAGAGCCGTGCCAATGGCGGCGCCTCATCTATTAATACCATTAAGTTATGTGTTTACAACGGTTAGAAGATTGTCCGAATCACGATGAACTATTCGGCGCAGGTCAGAAAAGCGGTTAATAACAGTTTTTGGCAACTGTCGACTGACAAAAAGTGTCAACTAATAATTGCCAAACGTAGATTTTTGGAGAGACTACCTCTCGCTCAGTCCGACGACCGCATCTGCGCCGACAGTGAACGAATACTGTGCTTGTCCAGAAGATGCCTCAGGGATCGAACAGGCATCTGAAGCAACTCGGCGGCTTTCGTCTGATTTCCTGCGGATTGACGTAGGGCCTCGACGACATATGTCTTTTCGAGGCTTTCGAGGTGACTCACAAGATTGATACCGTTGTCTGGCAGATCGAACTCCGCCTTGATACGTTCCGGATTGTAACTTGTGATGTGATCAGGCAAACGTTCCGGCTGGATCTCTTCGCCGCGTTCGAGCGCAACGGCCCGCTCGATCGTGTGTTCAAGCTCGCGAACATTACCGTGCCAGGCATACTTCTCCAACAACTGCATCGCGATCGGCGACAACGTTAAAGCCTTGCCGCTTTGGTCACAGAACTTCCGCATAAAGTGATCGACAAGTGCGGGTATGTCCTCAGCCCTGTCACGCAGCGGCGGCAAATGGATCGGAATGACCGAAATGCGGTAAAACAGGTCTTCGCGAAACGTTCCGTCGTCCGACATCTGCTTGAGATCACGATTCGTCGCCGCGATCACACGGGCGTCGATACTCATTTCTTCGTGTGCTCCCACAGGCCGAACGCGGCGTTCCTGCAGCACGCGAAGCAGCTTCACCTGCATCGCCGACGACATCTCGCCTATCTCATCGAGAAAGATCGTGCCCTTATCAGCCGCCTCGAACAGGCCCTTTCGATTAGTATTCGCACCCGTGAACGCACCTTTTACATAACCAAATAGCTCGGATTCGAGCAGCGTCTCGGTAAATGCACCACAGTTGATCGATATAAACGGCCGTTCGCCGCGTGGGCTCTGATCGTGGATCGCACGCGCCACCAACTCTTTACCAGTACCGCTCTCGCCCGTGATCAAGACGGTCGATTGAACCTCGGCAACCGTCTCGATCATCTGAAAAATGGCGTCCATCTTCGAAGACGTGCCGACAATATTCTTTACACTGCCACGATCACGCTGAGCCCGTTTGAACGCACGGTTTTCGACAATCAGCTCCTGCTTTTCCAGCGTCTTTCGAACGATCAGCTTTAGTTCTTCGACATCGAACGGCTTTTGAATAAAATCGTCAGCACCGAGCTTAAACGCCTCGCGAGCTGTCTCTACGGAAGCAAACGCCGTCATTAAGATCACGCCGAGGTCAGGCAACGTCTCACGAACCGAGCTCAGCATCTCAATCCCGTCCATGTCCGGCATCTTCACATCCGAAACAATTACGTCAGCAGGCGACTCGTTCAGCAGTTCGAGCGCCTGCCGCCCGTTCATCGCCGTGCGGATCTTGTGGCCATCGCCCTCAAACACAAGGCTCAAAAGCTGACGGTAACTTTGCTCGTCATCAACAATTAGTATATTTGCCATTCGAATTGGTGTACTTGAACGTCCGACCGCGTGGGTCTCTAACATTCTCACAAATAAATTGCTTTCAACTCAAGGAGAAATTTACTTTGCCTCGGGATTTACATTGAGAAACTGCTTTAGCTTTGTGATATTACCATTGCCGTCGGCATTTTCTGATGAATCAACGCAGCCCGAACGGTTTTCGCACGGCAACTCAATCGTTATCACGCTGCCGCTGCCCTCGATACTGCGAACATTTATCGCGCCGTTATGGTCCTTTACGATCTGATAAACGATCGACAGCCCGAGGCCGGTGCCGCCTGTAGTTGAATTCGCGAAAGGCTCGAAAAGCTGTTCGACCTGCTCGGGCGACATGCCGCGACCCGAGTCTTCAAACGTGATCCGAACACGGTTATTCGGAATGCTCTCTAGCCCTACCCTTAGCGTCCCGCCCTCAGGCATCGCCTGTATTGCGTTTCGGGCGAGATTCCAAAAGATCTGCTTCAGTTGAGACGTGTCCGCAGCGATGACAACAGGCTCGGCTCCGGATTCGTCAACAAATAGATGCTCCGCCTTAACGTCCGGACTGTGCCGGAGCAACTTAAACATCTCACGGATCGCCTCGGCAACGTCCATATCTGAGAAATTTGTCGCCGCAGGGCGGGCGTAATTCAGGAAGTTGATGATGATACTATTTAGCCGATCTGACTCTTTGAGGATTATCTCCATGAGTTCGGCCTGCGTCGATCCCGGCGGAGTACTTGATTCGAGAACCTGAATCGCTCCGCGCATTGCTCCCAGCGGATTTCGAATCTCATGTGCAAGACCCGCAGCAACACGGCCGACGGCAGCCAGACGGTCCTTTCTACGAACACTCTCCTCCATCGAACGAATCTCTGTAAGATCCTGGAATGTAATGATCAGCCCGGTCGCCTCGTTGCTTTGCGAGAACAATTTAGAAACCCCGTATCCAATTCTGACCGCAAAACCGTCCGGCGTCTGAAGATCCGCCTCAAATCGCGGGGTCTGCTCGCCTTCGTTTGCCGCATCGAGAGATAATTTTATTGGTTCACGAATATTGCCAAATATCGAGAAAATAGAGTGTCCCTTGACCTCCTCCGACCGCAAACCGGTTATCTCCGTCGCCGCCGCGTTAAACGTATAAATGGTGCCCTCAAGATCCGTCGTGATCAGGCCCGAGCGGATCGATTCGATGATACGCTCATGCAAAACGCGCAGGCTCGCGAGCGTTTCCGCAGTTTCCTTTAATTCTTCGCCCGATGTCCGTCTATCAGATAATCTCGACGCCAACAGGCCAACTACAAGGAAAGCGACAATATGAAAGCTTACGATCTGTACAACCTTCGCCGTGGATTGCTCGGTCGAGGTTGAATCTATTAGGCCGTTAACCGCAAGCAGAACCAGACCCGTCAACATCGCAACCGAAACAACCGCCATAAACAGAGTC
>JANLTF010000605.1:0-3616 GCA_031362825.1 Acidobacteriota bacterium
GCGATGCTGGGGCCTGAAGACGTGGCCAAATTGCAGACGGAAAAGGCTCCCGTTGGGTGCCTGATAATCTTGTTCGTTTTCTTATTGATCGGCGGGGCTGCGGTCGCAGTGTTTTTAAATCCCGCGCTTATTTGGGTCGCAGGATACGCCCTAATTGCAGTAGCCATTTTTGTCGGCTATTTCATTTTCCGAAAGAAAACTAACGGACTCATTGATGAGGATATTTGGAAGGGCCGGAAAAATGTGATCATTGCTCCGATCGAGAGCAAGCGGATCGAATCGTCAGAGGTCATGAGGGGCCGACGGCAAGGGCAGATCGACTCGAAATACTACATGACCATCCGAGGAATCGAATACGATATGAACGAATCCGAATATCTCGAGATCAGGCAGGGCGAGTTTATAGAGATCCATGTTGCTCCGTTGTCGAAGACCGTAATAAGTCAGAAATGGCTTCGTGCAGATGGAACATCGCAAGTTATCAACGAGGACTAGGTTGGTTGGTTTCATGATGGGAAATGAAAAAGTGGTCATAATCGGTGCCGGACTCGCGGGTTCGTTGCTTTCTATCTATCTCGCGAAACGCGGGATCGCGGTCGATGTGTATGAATCGCGGGGCGATATGCGTCTCGAAGAAGTCGCTGCGGGGCGTTCGATCAATCTGGCGCTGTCGAATCGCGGTATCGCGGCACTTCGTGAGGTCGGGATGGACGAGTATATGCTCGCCGAGGCGGTTCCGATGACCGGACGGATGGTGCATACAGTTTCAGGCGAGACGAAACTGCTGCATTACAGCGGGCGTCAGGGCGAATATATAAACTCTGTGTCGCGTGCGGGGCTCAATATTGCGCTGATCAACGAGGCTGACAAATACGATGAGGTAACGTTCCATTTTAATGAGCGATGTGTGGGTTTTCACTGTGCAAGCGGCATCGCGGAATTTTCGAGCGGAGTTTCGGTTTCGCGTGACACCGTGATCGCGACCGACGGTGCGGGCTCTGCGGTGCGGCTTGCAATGGAAGATCAGGTCGAGGGCCATATTTCGAACACAGTATTTCTTGACCACGGCTACAAAGAACTGCATATTCCGCAGGCCGACCGCGGCGGATTCCTGCTCGAAAAGAATGCCCTCCACATCTGGCCGCGACATCAGTTCATGATGATCGCGTTGCCTAATTTTGACGGGAGTTTTACTTGTACGTTGTTTTTGGCCCACAAGTCAGAACCACCTGCGTTAGCGGGTGGCGTGAACGTCACGAATAGTGCGGTTTCTGGACCGCCCACTAACGCAGGCGGTTCTGACACCGCCGCCTTTGACGGCCTAACGACGGAGAGCGACGTGAGCGACTTTTTCGACCGCGAATTTCCCGACGCCGTTTCGCTGATGCCGACGCTTGTCGAAGATTTTTTCGCCAATCCGACCGGAAATCTCGGCACGCTCAAATGCTGGCCGTGGAATGTGGGCGGCAAGGCGTTGCTTCTGGGCGATTCCGCCCATGCGGTCGTGCCGTTCTATGGTCAGGGAATGAACTGTGCGTTTGAGGATGTTCGAGTGCTGGATAGTTTGATCGAGCAGCATGGCACCGATTGGGAGACGGTTTATGAGGAATACGGCAAGCTTCGCAAGATCAACACCGACGCCATAGCCGATATGGCAGAGGAGAATTTCTACGAAATGCGCGACGCGACCGCCGACCCCGTCTTCCAACGCAAACGCGAACTGGAGACCAAACTCGAACAAACCTATCCCGACTATTTTTCAAAATACTCAATGGTCACCTTCCGCGAAGATATGCCGTATTCCGTCGCGAAAGAGAAAGGGAATGCTCAGGATCGTTTGTTGATGGAGATATGTTCGGGAGTCGAACGTGTTCAGTTACTCAACCTTGATGAAGTATTAGAAAGATTGGATGTCGGAGACTGAAAAAAGATACAACGATATATACGGGTTATTGGAATCGATTGAAGCGAGGCCAGCTATGTATCTTGGCGCAATGTCGCTAAGCCTTCTTAGAGCCTTCTTGGATGGCTTCATACATGGTTGCCCAAAACTTCTTGATCACCCATATGGCTTCATTGACTTTCATCACTGGGTGGCACTTCGGCTGAGATACTTCGAATCAACTTCTGGTTACGTCAATATGATCTTGGAAGCTGAAGGGGGCGACGAGGAGAAGGGAATTGAGAGATTCTTTGCGCTGTGGCATGAGTTTCGAAGTAGAAGGTCAAGAACCGTATACGAGGCTGATTGGGGAGGTGAGTCATTCTTAGTATCCCAGCGACGGCTCGACACCGGGGAGGTCGAAGAGATGCGGTCTAACCTAATTCAATTAATTAAGTACACGGAGGATGACTCCGGTTTCATTAAGTTCGTTAATGGCGACAAAATTATCGAGGAACGGTACGTCTCGGAATTCGACAAGGTTTTTTGGTGGGTGAACGCATACGGATTTAAGATCGACGAAGGTGCTTGGCGAAAGGTGGACGAGTAGTTGTATGTCATTCGACATTTCCATTCCAATCAGGTTCAACGGTCCGCAGCCGAATGCGTTTGGCGTTGAGGCGGCGACTTCGAGGCCGATCGGCGATACGCGCGAGGGGTCGAGTGCTAATTTTGAGCAGTACACGTTTATTCCGCATTGTAGCGGGACGCATACGGAGTGTGTGGGGCATATTACGGATGAGCGGATATCGGTTTTGGATTGTTTGACGGATGTGTTTTTGAAGGCGTTGCTTGTGTCGGTCGATGCGGAGGAATATGGCAAAGATCTTGTATTGTCGAAACGGTCCTTGTCTGATGCGTTAGCGGCCCTTACTTACGTGCGGGCTACGGACACGGAGCCGACGGCGTTGGTAGTACGGACTTTGCCGAATGATGATAGCAAACTGACGCGGCGGTATGGTGACGCGAGTGTTCCGCCGTATTTTACTGCGGACGCGATGGAATGGATCGTGGGGTGCGGATTCAAACACCTGCTGGTTGATATGCCTTCGATAGATCGGATGTTTGACGAAGGGAAACTCGTCAACCACCGCATATTTTGGAACGTCGCTTCCGGAAGTCGTGAGATAAATGCGGCAACGCGGATGACGAGCACGATCACGGAGCTTATTTATGTGCCGAATGAGGTTGCGGACGGGGAATATTTGCTAAACCTACAGATCGCGCCGTTTGTGGCGGATGCGGCGCCGAGTCGGCCGGTTTTATTTACCACATAGGAACATAGGTCACATAGGTATGCACTCGAAAGACGACGTCGAAAGGTTTCGTTCTGCTTCTATTTGAACTATGTTCCGATGTGGTTCAAACTTATTTGGTTTACTTCACAGCGCTTTCGATCGCTTCTTTTAGTTTTGGGTGTTTGAATTTGAATCCTGCATCTTCCAATCGTTTGGGCATGACCTTTGTGCTGGCGAGTAACAGTGCGTCACCCATTTCTCCGAATATCATCGAGACGGCAAACTCAGGCAAAGGCAGGAATGTTGGCCGGTACAGAACGTCGCCGAGGGTTTTGGTGAAATCGTGGTTTGTAACGGGATTGGGTGAGACGGCGTTGACGGCGCCGCGGATGTTTTCGTTTTCGATGACGTAGTTTATGACGGCGATCTCGTCTTC
>JANLTF010000608.1:0-6999 GCA_031362825.1 Acidobacteriota bacterium
CCAAAATCGCATTGGCACGAAAGTATTTGAAAATAATCTACAGCACCCTCACCAACAACTGGGTGTTCGCAGACTTTAACAATTTCGAATTGGCAGAGTGAAAACTTTGCTAATGGAGTAGAAATTCATCATAGGAGAAAACTGATGGGCGATAATTGGGAACTCCCGAAACCGGTCTTCCGCAGCACGAGCGGTTCGCTCCCGCAGGATTTTGTCGAACGCGTGGGTACCGATGCCCGGCCGCAGGCTGAGGCAAAAGCTCCCCATGCGGACGATCAGATACTCTCCTCGCTCTACGCGCCGCCGGACGAAAAGGTCGAGGAATCCTCCGTTCATGAGCCCCCGCCGACGTTGCCATCTGTTGCAGACATCGAGCCTCAGCCGGTAATTTCCGAGCAATTCAGCGTCGACGAGATCGACACCGTCGCACCTGACAAGCCCGCAAAGAAAGGCGGTTCGGGTTCCGCGATGCTGGTGATCGGCACCTTGCTCATTATGGCGATCATTGGGGGAATCTTGGCACTAGTCTATGTTCTTGTATTCCGACGCCCGCCGGAAACCCCGTTTTAGGTTGGGCAAATTTTACGCCCGACGCCCGTCTTTAACGTGCCATGCCTGACGCGAAACTAAAACTCGACAACGGTGAGATCGCATTGAGCGGAGACGTTACCACCATCGGCCGGACGACCGACAATGCGGTTTCGTTTCCGGGCGACTCGAACGTTTCGCGTTATCATGCCGAGATCGAACTTCGCGGCGGCGACCATTATCTAATTGACCTAAACAGCAGCAACGGTACGACCGTTAATGGCACTCCTCTGAAAGGCGAAGTGCGGCTCGAATCGGGAGACAGACTATTGTTTGGCGGTTCGAGCGAGGCTGAGTTTTCGTATGGAACGTCCCAAACCGCCGAAAATGCCGCCAGCCCCAGATCGCAGACTATTTCCGAGCCTTCCGGTGCTGCTTCCGAGCTTGGCTACGCCGGAAATATGGTCCAATCCGAGGCCGAATATGCTGCGAATAATGCGATCTATAGCGGGATAAACAACGCGGTTCGTGGCGGTGCAGGCTCGTCCGAAGCCGTTTCCGCCGGAGGCTCGGTCGCGGCCGATGCGGTCGTAGCGACTAGCTCCAATTCGACGATCCTTGTCGCCGGTGCCGTGTGCGGGCTCGCGGTCGTCTGTGCCGTCGCTGCCGGAGCCTATTACGCAATGAGCGGTTCAGCGTGCTCGGCCAAGGCCGCCATTATTAAGCCCGAATCGGGCGACACAATAAATGCCCCGACCGATATCGAGCTAAAGATCGAAAATGGCGAGTGCGTGCAGCGGGCTATTTTTACGCTCGACGGCGAGACAATTGCATCAGCAAGCTCTCCTGATTTCTCCGCATCCATCGACCCAAAGGATCATCCGACCCTCGCCGACGGCAGCGACCATACATTGCAAGTCGTTCTGATCGATTCGTCAGGCGAACCGGTTCCGCAGGCGTCGGCAGTGATGCTCGCGTTTGAAACGCGTGCCGTGACCAAACCGCCGCCAACAAACGTCGCTACGACGACTGCCCCTCTGCCGAAAATAACTGCCGCGAGCCAGGTCACGCTATTACAGGTGCAGGAAATGACGCAGAGATTGGTAAAGCAGTTCTCGGGCGGTTTCACATATAATGTTTCCAACAAGCAGTTTTTGCAGGAGGTGCAAAAGCGAACCGGAGAGTATGCTCAAGAGGGCTATTTTGCCCGTGCGGCCGCATATCGCGACCCGATAAATGTCGCGTTTGTCCGCGAGCAAAATCTCGATGCTCCGTTCGCCTTTATGCTAGCTATGAGCCGCAGCAAGTTTAACGCGGCGAAACAAGGCGAGGAAGAAGGCCTCTTTCGGATGACGAATGTGTTTGTGGCAGACAACAAATACAACGGCCAATGCGGCACCGAGACACTTTCCGATCCGGCACAAAGCTGTGCCGCAAAGGCGGCCGCGATTTATATGAAAGCGATCGTTTTTGGTGTCTTCGAAGGCGACCTGGTCTATGGTGCGGCATCGTTTGGCAAATCGCCCCAGGATGCCGGCGTGTGGAAAGCGACACTTCCCGCGAACCGAACCGATGTCTGGAACACTATCAAGACACCGGCCGAACGTGAACAGCTGGTGCGATTTTTTGCCGCAGGAATCGTCGCGGAAAATCCGCAGAAATTTGGGTTATCGAAAGATCGTCCGCTTTCTGAACTATATCGGGTTACAATGTAGGTTAAAAATGATCGAGGTTGTACTTACATTTTCAACGCCAGACGGCACACGCGAGGTCGAAATCAACGCCGAGCGGACGACATTTGGCCGCGGCGCCGATGTTGATCAGCGCATCGACGACCAGGGATTGTCACGGCTCAATTCGACGATCTATCGTGACGGCGACCGCGTCTGGATAGTCGACGAAGGCTCGACGAACGGCACATACATCAACGGCCAACTCTGCGTTCCGGCGGGAACACCGCTCAGGAGCGGCGATGTTATCAAGATCGGCAACAATACTTCGCTCACGGTTCGATCCGGCGAAAAAAAGGCCGTCGCAGCCGCAATCGCCGTAAGCAGCACGGCAAAAACGGTTATTTCGCAGCCGCAAACGACGGGCAGTATCATGCCGCTTGTATTGATCGCCGGCGCAGTGCTGGTGATCAGCCTTTCGGTGGTGTTCATCGGCTATCTTGCACTAGGCGGCGGCACGACCGTCGCCGCAAACTACGAAGATCCGGGCGACGATTTTGAGAACACTAACAAGCGAGAACCCTCAACTTCTCCGATGCCAAAGCCGGGCGGATCGGTCACATCGGTTCCTGCAAACGACAACACAAGCATTACAGATTCGCCCGGCGGAACCAATTCGACTGCACCTCCCACGCTACCGAGCGGGAAAAAGTATCAGGAAATGTCAGACACAGAAAAGCGCCAATATCTCGAGGTCAAAGCGATGCGGATCGCTCAGGTGATCGGCAACAACAGCAGCGAACAGATCCCGGCTGCGGCGATCGACAAGATCAAGGGATTCGCCGATGGTTATGCATCGCGTTCGAAAGTAAAACCTCTGGGCGGATGCCGGTTCGGAGACAATCTGCAAGCTACTTTTGAACGGGCGAGCAAGAACGCTCCCTTCGTTGTTCGGGCATTCAATGAACGAGGTGTCGATCCGCGTATCGGGCTTTACCTGGCAATGATCGAATCGGAACATTGCGTATGTTTGCAGAGTCCCACAGGGCCCTTGGGCATGTTCCAATTCACATTCGCGACGGCCAAGCTGCATTTTGAGCCAAGCGACGGCGTCATCAAGGGTGCCTCGCCGTCCAGCCCTGATGAACGCTGTAAACCCGAACCCGCTGCACGTGCGGCCGCCTCGTATATGAAAGCTCTGCTCGGTCGCTACGGAACAGGAGCTTCAAGCGTGCCGCTGGCGATCGGTAGTTACAACAGTGGTGAGGGCGGGTTAAGTTCAAATCTGCAAAAGGCGCTTGATTCGAATTCGGGATTGTCGCGCGATTTTTGGTCTCTGATCGCCAATGGCGATAAACTGTCCAAACAATTTCAGTTAGAGAATTTCAAATACGTGCCAAAATTCTTCGCGGCGGCGATAATCGGTGAAAACCCACAGGATTTCGGACTGAACCTACAGCCCGTTTCAACGTATTCGAAATAATGGCCGAACTCTTACTCATATTCAACGATCCGAACGACGGACGACGAGAAGTTGCCGTCGCGGCGGAGACGTTCATCATCGGCCGGGGTGTAGAGTGCAATCTTCCCGTGGCCGACACACGTCTTTCGCGCGAGCATCTGCTTATCGAGCGTTACGGCGACGTATTCGTTGCAACCGATCGCGGTTCGAGCAACGGGACGATCCTCAACGGCGAGCCGCTCAGCGAGCCAAAAGCAATAAGCAACAACGACCGGCTCGACCTCGGTGGATTTGAGATCAAGGTCGTGATTCGCGGCGGCGAACTAGCGGCAGCAGAACCGCCCGCACCTGAATTTGTACCCAATGCGACCCCAGCGGCTTCGCCAATTCGGCCTTCAGCAGCGGCAACAGCACCGCCCTCTGGCGGCGGCCTGCCGAGAAGTGTGTTTATTGCCGCTCCGATCATAGCCGTGGTTGTTTTGGTCGCGCTCGGAGCCCTCGTATATTCGATGAGCGGTAAGAAGCCCAAGGTCGCCAACACCGATTTCGTCTATTCAAGCGATCCGGAGAAGACGCCTTCCGATCGCCGATCGCCGACGCCCGTGTTAAGCAGTTCAACCCTTCCAGCCAGCACGGATACGCCGCCGGGCGGCACTGTGTCCGGTGATCCCGGAAATGCCGCTACGCCGCCGCCAACGCCGTCGAACCTAAACGACACCGGCAAGACCGAGTCGAATGCCGCCGCTTTCTTGAGAAAAGCGGCAGCTAATGACCCAAAAGCCTTTGTAACCGGCACTCAAGCGCAGATCATTAGCTCCAAAGTCAAGAGTATGGCCTCCTCGCCTGCTCTCGCGGAAAATATTTCGTCGGCCCGCAAGAATGCAGCCGCGATCAAGGCTCTCGCAACGTCGAAAAACCTGAAGCCTCAGCTGCTGGCGGCTGCGGCAATAGCGAAACTCGGCAGTTCTCGCGGCGACGTCCTCTCGACAGCCCAATCGATGGCAGATACCCTCGATAAACTTGCGATCCAGGTCGGGAATGAGCTTGGCGACGATTGTCTGCTGATGATGGCAGCCTACGATCAGGGCGATCCGATGAAGATGCGAAATATGCTGCAAAACCTCGCGACCCAGTCGACCGAGAGTTCGCGAACTATCCGTTCGATCTGGTTTTTGCACAAGAACGGCAAGATCACCGCAGCCGAATATGATTTCGCCCTGCGATTTCTCGCAGTTGGTACGATTGCGCAAAATCCGCGCGATTTTGGCGTCAACACCGATGGATTGAGCTTTTAATATGGAAAACGGAAATTGGGTTACCGGAAATATCGTTCTGCGGATCAATGGTGAGCCGGTCGAAATGGAAATGACGGTGCCGGCGTTCCCGGTAAAGCCCCACCGGATGCTGCCTGTGTTTCAGCAGATGTCGAGTGCCGTTGTCGATTCGTGCGTCCGGGCAGTTGAGGCCGAGGGCAAAGAGATCTCGTGCAAGGCCGGCTGCGGAGCCTGTTGTCGTCAGGCCGTGCCTATCTCAGAGATCGAGGCCTATCAACTCGCCGAGCTTGTCGAAGCAATGCCCGAACCTCGCCGGACGGAGGTGAAGAAACGCTTTGCTGATGCTCTCGCCCATTTTACCGAGATCGATTGGTTCAGTCAGTTGATCGATCTCAAGGACATGGCGTCGGCGGGCGACCCCGACTTTTCACCCGCGGACTATGAACGGGTGATAACAGGCTACATGCACGAAGGCCATGCCTGCCCGTTTCTGGAGGACGAATCGTGTTCAATACATCCCGACAGGCCGCTTGTCTGCCGAGAGTATCTGGTTACCTCACCGGCGGAAAACTGCAAATCGCCGACTGCCGAGACGATCAAGAAAGTGCCTATCTTTATGCGGCCATCGAAGGCTCTCCTAAATGTCGGACGAACAAAAAATATGGACGGCATCTCATCGCTGATGATGATCGAGGCATTGGATTTTGTGAAGCGCAACGGCGAGAATTTTGAAGAAAAGACGGGCCAGACGTGGACTGGCGAGTTCTTTCAAGCTCTTGCGAAGAAAACGGTTCTCGATCCCACGCCCACACCACCGCGGAAGAGGCGCAAAAAGCGATGGAAATAGACCCTTACACCCGTCTAAAATAAGAACACGCTAGGTTTACTAATTTTCGCAGTCGGTTTACTATTTACGTCTATCCGACGATATGAGCAAATACCGAAAGATTGTCTGGAACGAAGGGATGCTGCTTACGCCGCATCATTTTCAACAATGGGACAATTACCACGAGGAGTTGCTCCATTCACGCGTCCGCACGATTCGACCCTTTGATTACGGCATCATTGATCTGCAGATCAATAACGAAGCCATTTCGAATGCAAACTTTCAGATCACAAATTGCCGTGCCATCATGCCCGATGGCCTAGTTGTGAACGTACCTGACACTGAGGCCGTTCCCGACATGCGCCCTGTCGGCGATCATTTCCAGGCCGAGGCGGAACGTCTCGGCGTTCACCTCGCGATCCCGGCAATGAAGGCCGGCGAGGCAAATTATCAGGCAAACGGCGCAAAAACGAGCAATAACCTTCGCTATTTGCAAGAAGGTGCTTTGGTCAGAGACGAGACCAGCGGAACCAACGAACAGCCGCTCGCCTACGCCAAGAGCAATCTGCGGATAATCTTTGACGATGAACTGCGTGACGGATTTACGTCGATCAAGATCGCCGAGCTTACTCGCACACCGACCGGACAGCTAAAGATCGCGGAGGATTATATTCCGCCTATCCTAAAATCCGCCGGCTCGCCGTGGCTCGCGAATATGCTGCAGCAGCTTGTTGAGATACTGATCACGAAAAGCGGCAGTTTGGGCGAACAGCGTCGGCAGAGAAAATCGGGCCTCGCTGATTTCACGACGTCTGACGCCGGCGTTTTTTGGCTGCTGCACACGATCAATTCATCGATACCGACGATCACACATTTTTTTCACTCGCCGCTGCTCCATCCCGAAAAACTCTACTTGGAAATGGCGACGCTCACCGGCAAACTGATGACGTTCTCGACGGAATACCATCCGCGGGACATCATCAAATACGACCACGACGAACTCTATTTGACGTTCAGCAGCCTGTTTGCCCAGCTTCGCGAACTACTCGAAACGGTAATTCCGAGCCGGTGTGTTCCGATTCCGCTCGAAAAGACACGCGAAACGCTCTACGTCGGCCGCGTCGAGGACGAACGCCTTCTCAAGGACGCCGCGTTTTTCCTTGCGGTCAGATCGCAACTGCCCGAGGCAAAACTCATCGAGGGCGTGCCGCGCATCGTAAAGATCTCGTCGCGTGACGT
>JANLTF010000012.1:0-2990 GCA_031362825.1 Acidobacteriota bacterium
CGACGGGCGGCCGAGACTGCTGCAGCGTGTCAAGGCCGAGCTTGAGGAAAACAATAAAAAGGTCGATGAGATCACCAAAAATCTCAAGGTCGCACCGAAACCGCTTGTGCTGGTTCACGGCCTGTGGAGCAATTGGCAGGCCTGGGAATCGTGGCAAAACATCCTGACGACTTCGCATTCGTACGATTGGAAGGCATACGCCGTCGGCGAGAAGCCGGAGAAAGGCTTGATGAATACGGGCGGCTCGTTCCTCTCGACGCAGAAGACGTATTCGATCGGCGAGAACGCCCGCGAATTGGAAAAATACGTCAAATACGCACAAGAGGACCGCAACGCGTGGCACGTCGATCTCGTGGCTCATTCGATGGGCGGGCTGATCTCGCGATATTACATTTCGCAGATCATGGAGCCGAATCCGGGCGAAGATCCGAGGCCGAAGGTCTCCCATCTCGTGATGCTCGGCACGCCGAATATGGGCTCGCCCTGTGCAGACGTGATGAATGTAGCGTTTGAGATGCTCGGTGAGAACGTTGAGGCGGTGCGACAGCTGCGGCAAGATCAGGTTGCCAATTTTAACCGTGCCAACAAGGCTCGCAAAGGCGTTAAATTCTCAGTGCTCGCCGGAAATCCGCTGCCGACGATGTGTAAAGAGGTCGTCTGGAACGACGGCGTCGTGCCTGTCGCGTCGGCAAAGTGGTTGATCAAGGACAACGCCGAGTCGAAGAGCATTCACACCGATCTGACCGGAACGTCGGACTTCTCGGCGTTCGTCAAACCGCGGCTCGCGATCGGCCCGAAAGGCAACCACATGCCCGAGGCACCGGACGCGTCGCAATACACGGGACAGTCAGAACTACCTGCGGTAGCGGGTGGTGTGAGTCGAGGGCCATCGGCCGATCAGATGGAAGAGACAGTTTCTACGATTGGCCTGAGTTCGTTTGAGGTAATGAACGCCCAATCACCCGCTTACGCAGGTGGTTCAGACCCGTTCGCAAAGTCGATCAGGCTTGCCGCGAAACAGACCATTGAGATCGATGTTCCGGTGTCGGCAGCGGCAAATTTCGGCGTCACATTTATGGCCGATCCAAAGATCTCGGTGGAGCTGATCGACGGCAGCGGTGCGGTCGTTGGGAAAAACCTCGCGTCGTCACCCGAGGCCCGCGGTTGGTTTCGTTCGATCTTTTACGACAAACCGACGACCGGCGGCACCTGGAAATTAAGGCTGACGAACGAGGGCGATCTCGAATATCGAGCGGTTGTCACAACATGGGCGAACGCACAGTAGCGATCCGCTGGTCACATAAAACAAAAGGAGACGGCCTCTGTTGGGATCGCCTCCTTTCGTCCGTTATAAGCATGTTCTTTCGAACGGGATCATTCTACCTTCATATCCAGGCTTTTGACAAGAAAGCCGTAGATGTCGGCTTGCTGTTGGATCTGGAGTGCTGTCGGCAAACCGGCTCCGTGGCCGCCGCGAACCTGGACGCGGTTCATGATCGGGGCGTCGCCGGCTTGGGCGTTTTGCATCGCGGCTGTGTATTTGAAGCTGTGAGCAGGATGCACGCGGTCGTCGTGGTCAGCGGTCGTGACGAGCGTCGGCGGATATTTCGTGCCGGGCTTTGCGTTGTGATACGGCGAATATGCGTACATCACTTTGAAATCGTCAGCGTTCGTTGGATCACCGTAGTCTGAGCGCCACGCCCAGCCGATGGTGAACTTCTCGAATCTGATCATGTCCATCACGCCCACCTGCGGGATTGCAGCGCCGAACAATCCGGGATTTTGATTGAGCACGGCACCGACGAGCAAGCCGCCGTTCGAGCCGCCCTGGATCGCGAGTTTGGGCGTCGAGGTGTATTTGTTCTCGATCAGCCATTTCCCTGCCCACGCGAAATCGTCGAACGTGTTCTGTTTATTCAAACGCGAACCGCCACGCCACCAGTCTTTGCCGTATTCGGCACCACCGCGAATACACGCCGAGGCATAGACGCCGCCCATATCGAGCCACGCGATGCGCCCGACCGAAAATCCCGGCGTCGTCGAGATGTTGAAACCGCCATAGCCGTAGAGCAGCGTCGGATTTTTGCCGTTGAGCTTGATGCCCTTTTTGTAGGTCAGGAACATCGGGACCTTGGTGCCGTCTTTGCTCGGATAAAAGACCTGTTTGACCTCGTATTTCGACGGGTCCATTTTCACGCCGGCCGTGCGAAACATCTTGCTTTCGCCAGTTTTCATATCGTAACGGTAGATCGTCGGCGGCGTTGCAAAGCTCGAATATGTGTAGAAAGTCTCGCTGTCCGACCGTTTGCCGCCAAAGCCGCCCGCCGAGCCGATGCCCGGAAGTTTTACGTCGCGGACGAACGAACCATCGGTGCTGTAGATCTTGATCGCCGTCGCCGCGTCTTTCAGGTAGTTCAAAACGAACTGGTTGTTGATGAACGAAACAATGCCCATCGTATCAGCCGACTGCGGCACGATCTCTTTCCAGTTGTTCGATCTATCGAGCACGTTCTTCGCGACGATGCGGCCGCGAGGTGCGTCTTTGTCCGTTTGAAAATAGAAGGTAGAGCCGTCATTGCCGAGGAAATTCCAGCTATTTTCGAGATTCTCGATGAGCGGAACGAACGGAGCTTTTTCCATGGTCAGGTTCTTGAAATAAACCATGTTCATTCGCTCGGTTCCCTTCCCAACCGTGATCAGCAGCCAGTTACCGTCCTCGCTGACTTCGGCTCCGCTGAAATAATCGCCGTTATCGGGACGTTCGTAAACGACGTAATCTGCGGACTGCGGCGTTCCGAGTTTGTGGAAATAGACCTTTTGGAACTTCGTCGCCTGCTTTAGTTCCTGGCCTTTTTCGACGGGAGCGTAGCTGCTGTAAAAGAAGCCGCTGTTGTCCTTGAGCCAAGACGGCACCGCTGCACTTAACGGATCGAACTTCACCGAAGACGGCAAGCTGTGGGCATATGGCGTCTCTGAAGCAGGCAGCGACC
>JANLTF010000078.1:0-6133 GCA_031362825.1 Acidobacteriota bacterium
CTGGATTTTCAATTATTAATTGTCCATTCTCAATTGAAAAATGTTGGCTGGGAGACAGGGATTCGAACCCCGATAGGCAGATCCAGAGACTGCAGTCCTACCATTAGACGATCTCCCAGCGTATTAATAATTTACGGGGCAGAGAGCCCGATTGTCAAACTTAAAGTTCAGAGTGCAAGCTTTAGCTTGTCCAATGCTAAACTTGATTACAAGCTAAAGCTTGCACTCTAAACTTCATGAGTCTCGAAAAGGAAATTCTCAACAACCGCCAGGCCTATCACGAATATTTCATTCTTGAAAAATTCGAGGCCGGTGCGGTGCTGCTTGGCACCGAGGTCAAGAGCATCCAGATGGGACGTATCCAGCTCAAGGAATCGTACGTTCAGATCAAGGACGGCGAGATTTGGCTGTTCGGGTCGCACATTTCGCATTATTCGCACGGCAACATCAACAACCACGACGTTCTCCGCCCGCGAAAACTGCTTCTCCATCGCAAAGAGATCGCGAAGATGCAGAAGGAGATCACCATCAAGGGCATGACGCTCGTCATCACGAGCATTTATTGGAAGAACGGACGCATAAAATTTGAGATCGGAGTCGCGAAAGGCAAGAAACTATACGACAAACGCGAGACCGAAATGAAGAAAGCCGTCGCGAAAGACACTGCTCAACAGTTGAAAGAAAGGCTTAGATAAGCTATAGATATTAAAAGGTTTTATAGTCTTCACACCACTTACATTGAGGTATAAATGAAATTTACGGGAATCTCGGGCAATTTTACCGAGGCAAATGCAGATGCATTGGCAGTTACAGTTTTCAAGGGCGAAAAAGCGACCAGCGGAATCCTTCAGGATCTCGACAAACTGACCGGCGGCCTCGTCGCTTCCGTGATCAAATCCGAGGAATTCAAAGGCGAAGGCGGCCAGACTGCGTTGCTCCGATTTGCCCCAAGCGGCAAGGTCAAAGCCGGACGAATTTTGCTGATCGGCGTTGGCGACAAAGCCGATTACACCGCGGCTTCGGTAGCAGGTGTTTCCGGCACGGCGACACGCTATCTGCGTTCGCGCAATATCAAGAGCTTTGCCCTGCTCGCTCGCAGCGAAGCTTCGGCATCAGACGTCGCTCAACAGGCGGTTTGCGGATTCATTACCAGCCAGTTTGACCTCGATAAGTACAAGACCAAAGACAAGCAGACCAAGACCGTCGACAGCCTAGTCGTCTGCGTCGATGACGCAAAACCGGCTGACCTGAAAAACGGCATCGCCCGCGGCCAGGCGATCGGCGATTCGATGAACCTGACCCGCGATCTCGCCAACGAACCGGCAAACATCCTGCCGCCTGCCGAAATGGCAAAACGTGCTCAGGCGATGGCAAAAGAGGTCGGCCTCAAATGCGAGATCCTCGACGAAGCCAAAATGACCAAGCTCGGCATGGGTTCGCTGATGAGCGTTTCGCTCGGTTCGGCACAGCCGGCCAAGATGATCGTGCTCAAATACACGCCGGTCAAATCGACCGCCAAAAAAGGCGAAATGCTCGCACTCGTCGGCAAAGGCATCACGTTCGACACCGGCGGCATCTCGCTCAAACCCGGCGAAAACATGGACGCGATGAAGTACGACATGTCCGGCGGCGCGACCGTTATCGGTACGATGCGTGCGATCGCTCTGCTCAAACCGAGCGTTCCGGTGCTTGGCGTCATCGCAGCGGTTGAGAATATGCCTGACGGAGCGGCTTCGCGTCCGAGCGACGTTGTCACCGCCATGAACGGCAAGACCATCGAGATCCTCAACACCGACGCCGAAGGCCGCCTCGTCCTCGCCGACGCCGTCGCCTACGCCGAGAAACAGGGTGCGACCAGCATCGTCGATATGGCAACGCTCACCGGTGCCGTCATCGTCGCTCTCGGCGATCAAAACACCGGCATCATGGGCAACGATCAGGGCCTGATGGACGAGATCATCGCCCTCGGCAAAGAGAACGGCGAAGGTTTCTGGCAGCTTCCGGTCAGTGCCGAATACAGCAAACAGATCAAATCGGATATCGCCGATATCAAAAACATCGGCCCTCGCGGCAAGGCCGGCACCATCATGGGCGCCGTCTTTATCCAGGAGTTCATCGACAAAGCCAAATGGGCCCACCTCGACATCGCCGGAACCGCCTGGCTCGACAGCAACAAACCCCACACATCCAAAGGCCCAACCGGCGTCGCCATCAGAACCCTAATAAGCCTTGTCGAAAAATCGCAGTAGATCGAGACCACGACCTATCAAGCGGACAATTTTATTCGTGAACAAAAGGGAAAGGCTGCCTGATGAAGGTAGCCTTTCCCTTTTATGAGTTGCCATTAGCTTCAGCTAGTGGACAGTCTGAAAAAATATTTCGCCTTGCTCACGGCATAGTCAGCGTTGCCCCACCAGCTTTGTCTTGCTTGCTGCCAACTGCCTTTCAATGTAGGCCTGCAACTCCGCAAAGGTCATATTCTGGGTTTCATCGCTGATCTTGCTGCGAATTTCACGCATCATCTTAACTGCGTCAAACGTCTTTTCTTTTTTAGTCGTCTCCATAATTTATTAAATCCTTTGGGCTTCTGATTTCAATTATAGAATATCCAAGCCGCAAGTTGACAGAATTGTAGCCCTTAATTCTGTTCAGGTTTACGATATGCTTAAAGTTCCAACTCGCCAAAACATCGACTTTGTTGATCGTTGCCAGTGCAATGTGACGGCAGTCTTCCAAACTTGATTTACCAACTACCTTTTCGTTGATGTACGCGTCGGCAAGTTGGATCGCTTCTTCGGTAAGATCGACCCTCTCAAACCTGTCTGGGGAGTATTGGAGCAAGTGTTCCTTTACATGAGTAGGAGCATTCAAAAGTTCGAGATCAAGCAGATCAGAAACCACAAAGGTAATCTCATCGTTTTCGAGCCGCTCAAACAGCTTGATCGTCGCCTCTCTGAATTCTTCATCAAAGCAACCACCCACGACCGAAGTGTCAATGTAAATTCTCTGTCTCATAACCTAAAACAGTTTATCAAAATTGCGTTTGCTTTAAGAGAAAAGAATTGGGGTCAAGAAAGAATTGCGCAATATCGCGCGATCGGCGGCATCGAGACGCACGTTCACGTTGGCGTTACCTTGCAGCCCAATTTACTTGTGTCAGATCGGATCGGAAAACTAAAAGGTTCGAGTTCCTATTACATCAATCACGAAATTCAACCCAAAGGACTCGAATGGCAACGCGGTTACGGCATCGTTACGTTTGGCACGAAAGATCTGCAATGGGTGATCGACTACATAAATAATCAGAAAGAACACCACAAAAACGGAACGACCAACGAAAGGCTTGAGAAGCACTCAGATGACGAAAACGACGGCTAAAGCCCAACCGATAAGGACGTTAAAAACGCCCTCAGGAATTATCGTTCGATCTAACCACGTGCTAAAGCGACGTGGCTATTTGCCGCTTCGCGGAAAGGACGTTAAAACGCCCTTAGAAATTATTTGCTCGATCTGACAACAAAATTGTCTGGTGTCCTACCTGCTATTTTCTTCCGCGCTATACTTGTCACTCCAATTCACCTGCCTTTTGCCTGAGATGAGTGAATATCGAAAACAAAGACGAGCTGCGGATTTCGAAGTTTAGGTTTGATGCGGCGATCTTGAACGCGAAAGGCGGAAACCCAACCGGTAGGGCGGGTGTTCTTGCGGTGTCATCATCCGGCACGGCCGATCAAAGAGACACCCTCCCAACAGGTCGGGTTTCTGCCTCGGACGGGCGGCGTCGCGGCGGTGGGAGCGGCGGGAATGGTGGCTGTCTCGGCGGCGGGGGCGGTGAAGGCGGCGGGAGGCGGCGGAAATTCTGGCAATTTTCTGTTTTCTGCCTTCAGACTGCGTTTAGTGACGCGATTTTTGCCGCGGCACCAAGCCCGTTTTTAGGGTTACCAACGCCCATTTTGGCGGTTACCAAGCCTCAAAAACGGGTTACCAAGCCCCAAAAGAGCGTCACCAAAGCTCCATTTTTACTCGTTTTCGTCAAAAACGTTGATAAAATTGTGGTACGTACCACAATTCCGACTGCGCACATAAAAAAACACGATTGGTCATTTTCAAAAAGCGTATTTTTCGCGCCTAATAATTGACACGAGGGCGTCAATCTTGTCTAATCCTTTTATCCAAATCATCACTAAACGGATAATGCAACGAAACCTAACAAATCTAATTATCGTGGCGGTCGTCATAGTTTTTGTTACGGCCTGCTTTTGCCGTTCGGACCGCGACAAGCAGAGCGGGCCCACGACATCGAATTCGGCCAGCCCTTCGCCCGATAAAAAATCGTCCACCGCTCCGACGACCTCGACCGGTGCGAAGAGTGACGATGGCGATTTCACCGTCGATCATGTTGCGTTAAAAACCTCAAAATACACCGAGATCCAAAAACAGGTCCGCTCCGAACGCCTGCTCGAAAAGGCCGCGGAGCAGTTGAACAAGGCCCTGATACTTCCCTACGATATCGAGCTGCGCAGCGAAGAGTGCGGCCAGACGAATGCATTTTACAATCCGAGCGACACGTCCGTTACCGTGTGTTTTGAACTCATGGAACACTTCTTCGGCGTGTTCCGAAGCACCGGAATGTCCGACGATAAGGCGTATGACAAGATGTTTGACGCCGTCCGGTTCGTATTTCTGCACGAGATCGGCCACGCTCTGACCGACACTTACAAATTGCCGATCACGGGCAACGAAGAAGACGCCGCCGACCGCTGCTCGGCGTTTATCAACCTGACCGAGCTCGGCGAAGACGGCGTTAAAGCAGTGCTCGCGGCCGCAGATTCGTTCCAGATCGAATCGAAACGCGGATCCACCGATAAACACGACCTGGCCGACGAACATCTCTTGCAGGAGCAGCGATTCTACAACTCGCTCTGTATGCTTTACGGCTCAAGCCCTTCGAAACACTCGTACATCGTGACCAAAGGCTATCTGCCCAAGGCCCGTGCCGAAAGGTGCGAAACCGAATTTCAAAAAACGGCCGAAGCCTGGTCGGGCCTGCTCAAACCGTGGCGAAAAGATTAGAAACTTTGAATTGGAGAATACAATGAAACGAAACTTAACAACCACACTTTTTGCTCTATGTGCCCTTTTGGCTGTCGGCATAGCGTGCGGCGGCGGTGCAAAGTCAGAAGACGAGAAACAGGCTGGGCCTGAGTTTGTCGGTGCCTGGGCGGCCGCAGACGGTTCGACCATCACTATCCGTTCTGATGGCAGTGCCGACTATAAGATCGGCGGTTCGTCCGTTACGGGCGGCAAGGCGTTGGTCAGCGAAAAGGATAAGACGCTCCGTGTCGCCATGCTCGGAATGGGTTCGCCGATGAAGATCGACAAAGCACCTGCAAACGGCGAAATGACCATCGACGGCGTCGTGTATAAAAAGGCCGGAGGCTCGACCACTTCCACATCGGACGCAAAAGCCGAGATCCCCAGCAACGACAAGCTGCAAACGCTCGTGAAAACTACGTTCCTCGATTTCGGCGACGCGGTTCAGGCCGGCGATTTTACCGATTTTCATAAGAAGATCGCAAAGGTCTGGCGTGATTCTTCCACACCGGCAGAACTGAAAGACGGCTTCAAGGTCTTCGTCGAGAACAAGGAGAACTACAACTTCAAAAAGGCCGTTTCTCCGATGGACGCCACGTTCGAACCGGCTCCCGCGATCGAAAAGGTCTCGGGCCTCGACGCTCTCGTCGTCAAAGGCTACTATCCGACCAAACCGGAGCGTGCCAATTTCGAGCTCAAATACGCAATGGACGACGGCAACTGGAAACTGATCGGCATCAACATTAAAACGACTGGCGACAAGTAACGGTACGACCTGAAAACACATCTCGAAGGCCGGCATCTGTCCGGCCTTTTTGATTTCCTGCGGCACGATACGCTAAACTCTTTATTTCAAACATCTATGAAAATTCACGAATACCAAGGCAAAGCCATCCTGAAAGAATACGGCGTTCCGGTGCCTCGCGGCATCGTCGCACGCACTGCGGACGAAGCTGAGGCAGCGGCGATCGAACTCGGTACTGACATCGTCGTTGTCAAAGCCCAGATCCACGCCGGAGGCCGCGGCAAAGGCGGCGGT
>JANLTF010000137.1:0-11885 GCA_031362825.1 Acidobacteriota bacterium
CATCGAGGTCGTAAAACTACTTCTCCAGTACGGTGCCGACCTGTCGATCACCGAAGAAAATTACGGCGGCCTTAACGCTCTCCAACTCGCAGAAAAACAGGGACAAGCCGAGATCGCGGCTCTGATAAGACAAGCGGCGACCGCAAGAAGCGGGTCCGGGACGGCGGTTCGAAACACTGTCGGCACAAGCACCGCTCCGGTTAATACAGAAAACGCCGTGCCAACGACAGCGCGCCCAAATTTAGTGGCGAGTGATCTATATTCCAAAAAGTGGGAAACTCCGGGCCGGTTTAAGGTCGGAGAGACTGTTCTGTACAGCCGCGACAGAGGCAAGGCATGGCAGCGTGGAACGATCACGAAAATAACTACGCTCGAGTACGTCCCCAGGCTAAAAGACATCCTTTTCTATCAGATCGATGACCTGCGAAAGTTAACGACGGACATTGTTGACACGGCCTTCGTCACGACGCTGGAACGGCAAGAGTACTGGACCGAGTTCTTTATCGGCGACTGGAACTTAACGCTGCCGATGGCGATGACCGAGCGGGTTGTCGGCAACGATGTCTATCGCGTTTACAGCGGTGCCGGCCGTCTGCCGCCGCTTCGCGTCAATGCGAACGGCACCTATTCCTGGTCGATCGACAAAAATAGGATAATTCGCGGAAATTGGAAAGCAAACGAAAACGGCCCCGGATTGATCATTCAGAACGGCGACCGCGGAGACAATTGGGTCCTATACAGCACCTCGGAGGCGAGCGAACGCGAGAGCTTTAAGACGGACACGGTTCGACTCGTTTCTGAATCAGGCAACTATACACCAAAACACGGATTTCGCATCAAATAGATCCGAGCTCTATTTTCATCCTTTTAAGTATGCCCCTCTGCGCTGGGCTGAAAGCCCGCCAAGATAGGCCGAAACAAACTTAGTAGAAAACGAAGCCGCAAACAAGAGAGCTATTTGCGCAAGAGCACCAGCAGCCGCGATGACGGCAAAATCGATCAGGAAATACACAAGCCACACCAGCAACGCGGCTTTGACTCTGTTTCCCTGAGGAAACTTGCCGCCGATCCGGCGTCCTGCCAAAAACATCAATGGAATTCCGCCGACGATTCCGCAATACGGTGCCGCGACCTGGGCATATGCCTGATAATAGTCGGAGTCGTGGCCCGGATCGATCCAGTAGCTATAAATCACCACCCATAGGACACTGATCAGGACGCTGACGATCATTACACCGAGAGCGAACGGGATCGCGAGCCACCAGCGATTCTTTTCCATAGTGATTTTCTACAAGAACTTCAGAACTTCGTACGAGTTCGCGTCAAAAATAACGTCTGCGTTCTTGGGGTTTTGCACGTACTCGACGCGTGTCAACAACCGTGAGTCATTGACCAAGGTCTGGCCGATCTGAAAACCGGCGAGCGTCGTTTCAGCGATCATCCACGGCTTTCCGTCCCACGTAAAATCGAGCTTGTTGACGTTTTGATAGTTGCCCTGCGGTATGGCAACGGTAATGTGCCGTGGGCAATAAAGCAGTAGATAGTCCTCGTTGATCTGTTCGAGAAGGCTGGCAAGCAATATCGTCTTGTTACTGCAATCGCCGTTTCGGGTCATCAGCGTTTCGTTGCCGCGTTTGAGTGTTTCGCGGCGGCCAAATGCCTCGATAAAGCTGTATTCGATCTCGTTCGATACAAAATCGACCAGCTTCTGAATACGTGCCTCTCGGTCGGGCGGGGTATTTTTCAATATCTCGTCCGCAAGGCGCTTGAGCGAAGGCTCGCCCGGTTTTGCAACCATAATGCCGTGATTGGCAAAGATCATTAGCGGCTTAAAGCTCCGCTCCGGAACCTGCGTCAGCAATCGGCCGCCATAAACCTGTGAATTATTTGTAAAATTCTTGATCTCTTCGAGGCTCGGCGTATAGCTAACCTCACTGTATGGGAAATTTAGGCTCTGTCGATGATCGATCTTGATGTTCGCGAGCTTGGTCCTGAACAACTGCCCGTAATTCGGCGAAACCGGAACGCTATAGTCCCCGAGCTTGAGTTCACCGTCCTTCTCCGTGGCAAATTCGACCTTTCTGATGTCGTAAAAGTGCTTGTTTATAAACTCCAAAAATTCGTCACCCGATGACTGAGGATAGGTAAATATCGCATCATCGACCACTTTGATATACCGCTCAAGCCGCCCTTTTCCGAGAACCTGCGTCCTGAATTCGGGGCCCGAAAACGTCTGATAGTCGAGCAACATCACCACCGCGTCACGCACCTCGACAGCCGTAAAATCATCCAATGTTTTCGGCGCCGGCTTAGTATAAACATACAGCCCATAAGCCGCCCCCGACAGCACCACAAATGCCGCCGCTGCGATCAACCACTTCTTCGGGTCGATATTCCGTTTTGCATGAGATTCAAAAAGTTCCGGCATACTGAATATTGTTGAAGGCCCCCACAAGCTAGGCATCATTATATCTATCTTTTATTGGCCAGTTAATCAAATTGAGAAATTTGAGCCGTTTTTTGCAATTTTGTCGCATTAGTATTTAGGGAAAGTCCTATAGGAGAATCAAAATGAGAAAAACAAACAAAATTTGGCAGAAGCTGACAATAACAGCAACGTTCGTTGTTCTGGGCTCGTCCGGATCGGTGCTCGCGCAGAACGGCATTGGCAAGAAGTACAATTCGCGTGATCCGCGGCCGTGCAGCGAAGCCGGGACGAAAAGTAAAGCTCCGTCGGTCGGCGAAGCAGTCGCGTCCGTTATCTGCAACACCGAGCACGAAGCCGGCATTGAAATGCTGGTTTTAACCGAAGATGTGAAGGTCACACAGATCGGCAAGGGAACGCCATACAACCGCAATGCAGGCGGCAATTTTTCCGACATTGATGTTGACTATCTGATCTATCCGATTCGCGGCAGCTTTAAGCTCTATCACTGCACCTTTTCGAGCGGCAAAACGCCGGAAAAGAATTGCGAATTGACTGAGCAACCAAACGCCTCGGGGAGATGTTACAAGAACGGGTTCGGTCAGTGGCTCTGCTCGATGAGAGACGGCACAGTAAGAGATTCAATGAAAGTCTTTCCTCCGGGCAGTACAAGGGCGGCGGTGAATAACACGCCGACCAAAGACAATCCAACTACAACGGCTGGGACGAAAACCGGCGATCAGGCAAACGACAAACCTGCCGACAAGGAAGCCGACCGGGACGAAAACGGATTTCCGAAACCCGATTTTTCTGAAATGGAAAAGTACTTTGAGATCGTCAGAACAGATTACGATTTCAGCCTTGGCAGATTCAATTTCCTCGTCAAAGCGACAAAGAAAACGAATATTTTTGAGTGGTATATGACATTTTACGACGCCGACGGCATAAAGGTCATGGACAGGAGCCTTAATGGTAGTATGGGCGTTCCAGAAATCGGCGAACCGACTAAGATCTATGGCTACACGCCGAGCGAAACGGAAATGAAGCAAGTTACAAAAATTGCCATTACAAGAAAGCCCTTTTAACGGCTGTGGAAAACAGCTGCGATAATTTCTTGAAGAAACGAATATGAAAAAGACAAATTCAAAGTGGCGAACAAAATCGATGTTTGCTGCAGCAATGATCGGTATGTTCCTGTTTGCGACAAATACCTCGGCTCAAACTTTGTCGCATTACAAAATGAAAAGAATTTCAGGAAACTGAAAATAATCAATCTTTACGAAACAGGAGAAACAAAAATGAAAAAACAAACAAAATCGAATCGGCAGATGACCTTATTTGCCGTAATCGCCACCGCAATTTTGATGTTCGCCGCAAGTGCAAACGTCGCAGCACAAGGCAAATTCAAAGTCGGCGACCGGGTGGAATGTGATGGGATGCAAATCGGCAAATGGGAAAAGGGGACAATCCTTCCTTATGGAAAATACGATGACCCCGATAATGCTACCTTTTACCGCGTTAAGTTAGACCGCGGTTCTAGCCTTGAGGATGGTTCTATCTGCGGGTTCAAATACACACGTCTTTTGAATCAACCGGCTAAAAAAGATGAACCGCAAAAAGACAATCCCGCGCCGAAAGACGGACCTAACAAAACCGACAAAGATGTCGGCAAACTGCGCGTGGATGAAAACAACACCGTTTTAGCTGACCGCGAACTGCTCGACTGCGACAACATCGAACAGAAGCCGACCAAAAACGGAGCGCGTCCCGACGCGAAACTGCTCGAAAAACTGATTCGCTGTCTTTATGAACGACCCGCAGAAAAAGGGTTGGACGGGGCGAGGACAGTAGATTTGACCCCGCTGCAGATCGGCGCGTCGCGTAAATGGATTCCGTATAAAGATATAGGCAGCGGCGGAACTCCCCAGACGCTCATCTGGGCGGTCAAAACAACTTATACGTGGAGAACTTTTTATCGCAGTCGAATTGCCGAAGATGTGTATGTTGGCGTTTTCAACTGCTATGTTAATACCTTCGGCGAGTGGCAATGCGGTTCGGCAGACTCCAAACGAAAGGGCGAAACCAAAGACATTCCCGTTAAGCAATGACCGTGGAATGAAGGCAATTTCAGGAAAGTGAAAACAATTAGTCTAAATAAAAGAGTCGAAACAAAATGACGAACCAAATCAACAAACGCTGGCAGTCGCTGCTGCTGGCAACAATCGCAATCATTCTCGCTTTCGGCACAGCCGTCGCTCAAGAGGACAAATCAATCAACGCAAGATACGGCTCGCGCGACCCGCGAACTTGCGAAAACACGAAGGCCCCGGCACGCGGCGCGATCACAGCGGCGCTCGCGCTGAAATATCTTAATTGCCAAATGGATTATCTCTCTGGCGGCGGCGATTTGTATCTTGTTGAAAACGTCAAAGTCGAAGTCGGCGGGGGCACTCCTTACGCCGCGATCAGGGGACAGAGGTCCCTTGAGGAGATCGACGTGAAGTATCCGGTCTATCCGATTCGCGGCAGTCTGCTTCGCTATCAATGCCAGAACCGGTTAACCGCAGCCCGCGTGCCCGACGCAAACTGCAACACTTACAACGAGCCGAAGGCGACGGGCTACTGCTACAAAACGACGTTCGGCGACTGGCGTTGTTATATGAACGACCCAGACAGAGACGTCCGCCATGACGTCCCGCCGCCGAAAGGACAAAACAACTCCGCGGGAGACACGCCGAATGAGAAACCCGTTGCCACAAATCCGAAACAACCTGTCAAGCCTAAAGACACGAGACAAACTGCCGGGACGAAAGACGAGCCCGATACCGCCGAAAGAGACGAAAATGGTTTCGTCAAACCGGATTTTTCCGAAATGGAGAAATATTTTGAAATCGGCAGATTGGAATATGACTTCAGCACCCTTAGATTTTATCTCCTCGTCAAAATGACGAAGAAAACCAATGTATGTCATTGGCTACTCACCTTTTACGACGCAGACGGGCTGAAGATCAGAGAAACTGATTTTACCGGACCATCCTGCTCGCCCGAGATCGGAGAACTGACGAAAATTTATTCCTACACGCCGATCGAAATGGAAATGAAAAAAGTCAAAAGAATTGCCATTACAAGGCGACCAATATAGGAAACGGATACGAACGGAACATCTCCCGGTCCAAAGGCAAATGTCCCATTTCCAAGCCGTTTTTCATAGTCTATGCAGAACCAAGGAACAAAAAAACAAGCTCGGCAGAGCGGTGTCTCATCGTTAGTGCTCGGTCTGGTGTTTGCTCTTGTCGCAACTGGTTTTTTCTATTGGGATTGGCGCGAGCAGGTAAAATTCTACAACGTCTGGGAACGCGGCTCCGGATTAGATTCCAAGACGGGAAATCCGATTCCGGATTATCAGCCGCCGCCGTTTAAATTCCGATATGAAAGATCGGCTTTTATTCCGCTCATCAGTATTTTCGGAGCGGTTTCACTCTTGTTTGTATTTCTGGGAATTTACGAACTTCGAAGATCGCGAAAGATGTTTGAAACACAGGAGATGCGCGAACGCGACGCCAAACTCGACGCGTTCGCCAACTCGCCGGAGGCAAGAAGAATTGCGCGCGACTCGCTGATTCTAAACGTTGCCCCGATCGTTGTCCTCGTTCCCGTACCGTTTATGGCCTCGTACGGACTCGGCATCTATGTGTTTGTTGCCTACATAACATGCGCGGCAATCGTCACTGGGGCGCTACACGCGATATTGCCGCGCATGAGGAAGTGAATTCAATTCGGGCCCGGTCGGACACCGACGGAAGAATAGATTTTACTGATTGCTGCTCACATTTGCTGCGGTGCCTATAATGCGGCTCTTAATGATCACAGAATTTCCACGGTCCCACTTCCCGCTGTGACACGTCCTACCTCGTAGCTTGCATTGATAATATCGGCAACCTTAGTCATATCGGACTCAGAGCAGACCACCACCATCCCGATTCCCATATTAAACGTCCGGAACATCTCTTTTTCGTCGACATTTCCGAGACGCTGCATCATGCCGAATATGGGGAGTTCCGGCCAGGTGCCGCGGTTAATTTCTACTGCGACGCCCTCAGGGAGAATTCTCGGGATGTTCTCGAGGAAGCCGCCGCCCGTGATGTGGACGAGGCCTTTGATGACGCCTGTGTCTAGGAGGCCTTCGAGCGGGCGGAGGAAGCTGGCGTGCGTGGCGAGCAGAGCTTCGCCGACGGTCGAGCCGAGTTCTTCGATGTACGAATCGGGAGTGTAACCGCCGACTTCTAAAAAGAGTTTGCGCGCCAAGGAGTAGCCGTTCGTCTGCAGGCCGGTCGATGGAATTCCTAGGACGACATCGCCCGGCGTGATCAATTTGCCGTCGATGACCTTTGGCTTATCGACAACGCCGACGATAAAACCGGCGAGGTCGTATTCGCCGTCCGAGTACATCGAAGGCATCTCGGCCGTCTCGCCGCCGAGCAGTACGCAGCCATTCTCGCGGCAGGCTCGGGCCATGCCTTCGACGACCGAGGCTGTGACGTCCGGTTCGAGTTTGCCGGTTGCGAAATAATCGAGGAAGAACAGAGGCCGCGCACCTTGTACGAGAATGTCGTTGACGCAGTGATTTACGAGATCGGCACCGACCGTGTTATGAATGCCGGTCTCAAACGCGAGCTTCAGCTTAGTCCCGACGCCGTCCGCCGATGCGACCAATATCGGCTCCGCCATATTCGGAAACGCCCCGGCAAACATCCCGCCAAAACTGCCGATCTCGGTCAGCGTCCGCTCGTTAAAAGTGCTGCGTGCATACTCGCGGATCTTCGCAACCGCGAGATTTGCGTTATCGATCGAAACGCCTGCATCGGCGTATGAGATCGCTTTTTGAGTCATTTCTTTATCACTTTCCATTCAATTCCTTTGACACTCGCACAGGTCGGCCCGCCGTCGCGGCCTACGCCTTCGAATTCTGTTTGCAAAACTAAGCCGTCTTTCAAAAGGAGCTCGTGTATCTGTTCGCTCATGATATTCATCAGCGATATCTTTGCCCTGCGTCCCCAACAAGAGTGCTGGTCGGCATACGTGCCGGAATTTACGTAGATAAATCGCTCTTTCTTCGGCCCTTGGGCATATTTGCCGAGAAAATTAGGCCGCGTCTCTGTAAGATCAACTGTGATCTCGAAATCGAAAACCAGTTGTTCGGCCGACTTGGAGATCGGAGATAAAAATTCGTCCCTTCCCCGCTGGATCAGCATCGCCACGCCCGCCAACGGCCGTTTTACAATTATCCTGACCGGAACATCTTGCTTCATTTCGTCAAAAACGGAATTATATCGCTTTCGACGCCGAAACTCATTGACCAATCCTCATTTGCCGTTTAGCATTTTTATGGGAATACAAATATGAGCTTCACACTTACCGATCTCTCCAGCGAGAACTTTGAATTCAACGCTAACGTATGGCATTGGAAAGCGGCCCTCGAGGTAATCCGCAGTCTTGATATCCTCGGCGAGGGAGCACTGCGGCAGATGGCTTATACGGCGACCGGCGTTAAAATTTCGACGGATGACGCGCACGAGATAGGTTCGCGGATCAAGAGCGAGTGGCTGCCAAAACTCGCTCCGAACAAACGCGTCTTCGCCGATCTCAGCATAACCGACGCCCCGGACGACATGACGCTACACCGCGACGGCGACGAACAATGGAAAAACTACAGCGCAAGCCATGATTGGATGGAGGAATTTGCGGAGTTTTGTTTGAGGTCCAAGGGCTTTCAGATATTTTGATGTGTTTCGAGGTTTTTTTGAACGCGGATGAAACGGATCGGGCGGATCAACGCGGATAGGAATTCAAAGTTTCTTCTTTAAGATCAGTTTCATCAGCCTGATCCGCTAGATTCGCGTTCAAAGTTTTGTTAGATGGAAACACTCCAAGAAATCACAAGTGCTCTCTCCCCCATTTTCAAAAACATCTGGGTTCAGATCAGCCTGCTGATCGTGTTTGCAACATTGCACGGTTACGCCGGAGCGTGGCTCGCGGTCAGGATGTTGTTTAGGCCGCGGAATCCGGTCAAATTACTCGGAATCACGATCTTTCCGCAAGGAATGATCCCGCGTCACCGCGACCGTTTGGCAAATGCGATCGGCAAAGCGGTCGGGCAGGAACTCGTCTCGCAAGACACGATCATCGAACAGCTTACCGGCAAAGACTTCCTGCGGCGAAAGATACAAAACGTCGTCGATTCCTATACCAACGAGATCCTCGCCGAAGATTATCCTTCGCTGATCGAGGCATTGCCGAAAAATGTCCGCGAACCGGTGCTTGATGCGATCGCCGCTCTGCAAACCAAACTCGCCGAGCATATCAAAGGCGTATTGCGAAGCGAAGAATCGCTCTCCGCCATTCGCGGATTTGTCACACGCCGCGTCGATGATGTGCTTGGCAAACGCGTTTCCGAGGTCGTCGATGACGAGACGTTTGCTAAGATCACCGCATTTCTCGACGAGCGTATTAAGACCGCCGTCAAAGCAAAAGCGTTCGAAGACAACATCCGCGATTTCATCGGCCGCCGCATCGATGATCTGGTAAATTCCGAAACGCCGCTTGGGAATATGTTCACCGAGGACGCCGTTGCGTTGCTCAAGGAAAAGGCGACCGAGCAGATTAAGCCCGCGATCAAACAGATCGCCGATATCGCCGCAACCGAAAAGACGCGCGATCAGATCAGTTCGCTGATCAAACGCGAGGTTCACGTTTACTACGAAAATCTCTCGTTCTTTAAGAAGATATTCGTCTCCCGTGAGATGCTGCTCGACGAGGTCGACGATCTTGTCAACGAGAGCCTGCCAAAGCGAATCGAGGAAACGCTGAACGGCACGTACTTTGCCGAAGAGGCCCGCGCATTTATAGGCAAAAGCATCGACAATGCATTGTCGAAACCTTTGCCTATCGTTATCGGAGCCATCGATCCCGAACAGCTTGTCCGGTTCAAAGAACAGGTCACTCATTCCGTCCTAAAACTGCTCCAGAGCGAAGAAACGACCGCCGGCATCAAGAAATATCTGTTGGCGATGCTCGAGAAACTGCGTCCCCACAGCATCGACGCGATATTGCAGATTATCCATCCTGATTCGGAAGAAAAGCTCAAATCAATGCTCGCCGGCGGCCTCGTGGACATCATCAGCCGCGACGAAACGTCAAACATCATCAACGAAATGCTCGCCGCCCAGATCGACCGCTTGCTGTCAGCCCCGATAGGCAAGATCGGCGACCACATCGACGAGTTTAAGATCAAGGAAGCCAGCACCTCGCTCACCGACGCCATCATCGCCGCCGTCCACGCCAAACTGCCCGAGGCCGTCGCCGAATTCGATGTCGGCGGCCTGGTCCGCGAAAAGATACACAATTATCCACCGGAAAAACTCGAGGCCCTAGTAATGTCCGTCGCCAAAGAACACCTCCGCACCATCGAACTCTTCGGAGCCCTTTTCGGCTTCGTCATTGGCGTCCTACAAGCAATACAATTCTACTTTTACGCAAAATAGGATATAAATAGAGCCTTCGATCTGAGGTAAATATGACCGCAAGAATCCTGTGTTTTGCCCTATTTTTATCGGCCGCTGCCGTTTCGGTGTTTGCTCAGGCAAATCCCGACGCACCGGAACTGACACGAATGCTAAACGAGTTTCTCGCCGGTACGGGACGAAATGATGCGGCGGTCCACGACCGCTTTTGGGCCGAAGACCTTATATACACGCGCGGTGTTGGTGTCCGCATCGGAAAAGAAGAACTGATGAAAGGCGTGCGAACAGCACCGCCGGCGAAACCGACCGATCCTGTCACGGTTTACACCGCTGAAGACGTTCGCATCCAACAGTACGGGAACGCCGCCGTGGTCGCGTTCAAGCTCGTCGGAAACACAACAAAGTCAGACGGCGCAAAAACAACCTCAAATCACCTAAACACGGGAACGTTCATAAAACGCAAAGGCAAATGGCAGGTCGTCGCATGGCAGGCAACACCTGTCCCAAAACCTGAACCCGAAACCAAGAAGGCCGCGGCGTCCGAAACACCCAAAGCAGTGACGCTCGCTCCGGCCGCAGCTTCGACCGCCGGAAAACCGTCCGCTTCGTCACGCACACATTTGAAAGGTTCGCGTGGCGGCTGTTATTACCTAAACTCAAGCGGAAACAAGGTTTATGTCGATCGTTCGCTCTGCCAATAGTGACCTCGAAAAAATATCCGAACTTTTCTATTTGTCGAATCGTTCAACTTCACGGCAATTCATTTATTTCATTTATTTTCAGTGAGGGCATTATGAAAAAAGCAGGTTTTCTATTCTTTCTAGCGGCGTTGGTCATTGGCCTCGTAGTGGCAAACTCCTTTTCCTTCGGCAATTTTGGCGGCGATTTTGTTAAGTTTTCGATGAATTTTGGTAAGGCTCGCGGTTCAGGCAATATCGTTACCGAGAAACGCGAGGTCAGCGGATTTAAATCGGTCGATGTCGGTGGTGTGTTTCAGGTTGAGATCGTAGCTCAAAAGGAATTCAGCGTCGAGGTCGAGGCGGATGACAACCTGTTGGAGTTCATCGAGACCCGCGTTGACGGCGACACACTGCGTATCGAATCGAGCAAACGCCTCAAATCAAAATCGCCGATCAAGATCCGCATCTCCGCCCCGAATATCGACAATCTGCAGGTCTCCGGTGCCGCAAAAGTAACCGCAACCAACCTCAACAGCCAGACGCTCAAGATCGAATCGTCAGGCGGATCAAAGGTAACGGTCGTCGGCCAGGCAACTAAGTTATGGGTCGAATCAAGCGGCGGAGCAAGGGTCAACGCCGGCGAACTCACGGCGGTTGACGGCCATATTGAAGGTAGCGGCGGCAGCAACGTCGAGGTAAACGTCACCGGCGATCTCAACTCAGACATCTCCGGCGGAGCCCAAGTCACCTACAATGGAACGCCTGCAAACATCGTCACCAACAAATCCGGTGGGGCACGCGTTTCGCAGAAATAGTTCTCGGTTGAATATCCGATCAATAAGGGCCGTCGTTCGCGATGGCCTTTTTACGTTTCGACCGCTCTGGTTTTTACACCGGCGAGCCTTCCCTGTCTGTCGATCCCAACGATATAGATGTCTATCTGTATCTTCCCGATCTTAAAGACCGCGAGGTCAGCCAACTCCTTTTCGAGTTCCGCCTTAAGGGCGCCAAATCGTCCGGCTGTCTCCTTTTCCCTCGGACCAAACCAATCCTTGATCGTCGTCAACCGGGCGAAAAATGCAGCCGCATCGATCTCCTCGACCGGAGCGTCCATCTTAAGTCCGGCCTGAGCGATCACCTCGGCGGCGGTCACCGCTTCGGCCTGAGCGAACGTAAATGGTACGATCTCAGCATCCGTTTCGCTGATGTAAATTAGATCTTTTGTGAGGCTCTCTAGTGGCTTTGTCATGGTTAAGCTCT